>NZ_CAWUOL010000012.1:0-76034 GCF_963923915.1 Nodularia chucula CCY0103
TAAAGTATTTATATCTTAATTAAGTGTACCTCATAACAGACGGAAGTGCTGTATAGTAGGACTTAGGGAGTGGGGAGGAGGATTCCTATAGTAAAAACAGGTTGAAATTTTGAGAGATGTCAGGGTTTTATTATCTGTGGTTGTAATCATTTACTGGGCAAATATTATAAATTAATCTAGTTTTACTTATAGAATAGCCAAGTTATTATTGAATTATTTTAGAGATTTTCTGTATTGAAAGTTACTGTTTTAAACAATTTTAATGCTATGTTTATAGTCTGTTGTTTAGCGATTTATTGATGACTATGAGACTGCTTTTAGCATCTCATGCAATTGTTATATAATATGGTATAGTCGAAGAAAAATCAGGGATTTTGTGGCTCTTGTATTGTTGCTAAAAAAGGCACAAGGGTGACTATTTACCAAAATTTAGCATATTAGTAATTCCCCAATCCCGGACAGCAGTGTTTTCTACTATGATCACGCGAGAGCCAATGTGAGTTCAGGGAAATTTCGGGGGCTAACTTAAGATAATTTATTGTGCAGTCGCGCCTGTCAGATGATGATCTGCTGCTTAAATCCTGATTGCTCAAATCCCCTAAATCCTGAAGAAACGAAGTTATGCCGAACTTGTAGCACACCCTTGGTGCCACTTTTACGAAATCGCTTCCGTGTGATTCGGGTACTTTCCGATGAAGGGGGATTTGGCAGAACTTATTTATCCGAAGATACAGATAAACTGAATGAACGTTGTGTTATTAAACAATTAGCGCCAAAGTTTCAAGGAACTTGGTCGCAAAAGAAGGCTGTGGAGTTATTTGCTGAGGAAGCAAAGCGTTTACAAGAGTTGGGAGAACATCCACAAATACCGACTTTATTAGCTTATTTTGACCAAGATAATTGTTTGTATTTGGTACAACAGTTTGTGAATGGACAGAATTTGTTGGCGGAGTTAGAACGGCGAAAAGTTTATAGACATGAGGAAATTCGCGGTATTCTACTACATTTATTGCCTGTTCTCAAGTTTATTCATGATCGTGGTGTGATTCACCGTGATATCAAACCAGAAAATATTATCCGCCGACATGGTGACGGGCGATTAAGCCTGATTGATTTTGGTTCGTCGAAGCAATTAACGGCGAGAGTCCAGAGGAAGATGGGTACATCTATTGGTTCTCATGGTTATTCGCCGTTGGAACAGATTAGAGATGGTAAGGCTTACCCGGCTAGTGATTTGTTTGGTTTGGGGGCTACTTGCTTTCATTTACTGACTGGAATTTCGCCGTTTCAGTTGTGGATGGAGTATGGCTATGGTTGGGTAACTGATTGGCGAAAATATTTACGCAGTCCATTGAGTCAGGAGTTGGATTATGTTCTTGATAGACTGTTGAGTAAAGATTTGCAGCAGCGTTACCAATCAGCAGATGATGTTATTAGAGATTTGACTCCAAAAGAACTACTAGCATTACCCGCCGGTGGTAAGTCTTCTGCAAAATTACCAGTAACTCAGCTTGCATTTTTACCAGTTAAATATACTTTCCTGAAAACTTTAGTTTTGGTATGTGGGTTAATTCTGTTATTTGGGATTGAAGATGTTTGGTATCAGCAATATCGCCGTTTTCAAACTGTTTTATTTTCTCAGCTAAGTGAACATCGTAGTAGTTCGGCTGAGTCGGTTGTTGATTTGTCGGCTGATTTGGGTTTAAGGAATCTGACTTTAGATCAAGGGCTAGAAGGTCATGAACATTTGGTTTTATCGGTGGCTATTAGTCCGGATGGTGGGTTGTTTGCTAGTAGTGGCGATCGCCTGATTAAGGTCTGGAATCTAGCTACGGGAGAAGAAGTTGCTACCCTGAATAGTCATATCCACAGGGTAAATGTGGTGGCTATTAGCCCGGATGGAAGGACTCTTGTGAGTGGTAGTGATGATAGAACTATCAAAATCTGGGATCTGGAGACTAGTAAGTTAGTTCGCACTTTTTGGGGACATTCGGATTCGATTCAAGCCTTAGCTATCAGTCCGGATGGGATGACGCTGGCTAGTGGTAGCGATGATCAAACTATTAAACTCTGGGATATGTCCCAGGGAAGGTTAATTACAACACTGACTGGTCATACATCTTGGGTGCGTTCTCTGGCTATTAGTCCCGATGGTATGACTCTAGCTAGTGGTAGTTTTGACAAAACTATTAAACTGTGGGATTTGCAGAAAGCAGTTTTAATCGGGACTTTGGGGGAAGATGCGGAAACGGTGACGGATGTGGCTTTTAGTCCGGATGGTCTGACTCTGGCGAGTGCTAGCCGCGATCGCACAATTAAATTGTGGAATTTAGCTACAAAACAGAAAATTCAGACGTTACCAGAAAATCCGGCGACTGTGACAGCTATTGCTTTTAGTCAAGATGGAAGGACTGTAATTAGTGGTGGGCGCGATCGCATGATTAAACTTTGGGATGTGGTGACAGGTAAGGAAATGTTGACCCTGGTGGGACACGCTGATACTGTGACTTCCCTGGCTATTAGCCCTGATGGTCAGACTCTGGTGAGTGGTGGTGAGGACAACAGGATTATGATTTGGCGGGTATCGGAGGAGAACTAAATTCTATGTGACACCATTCGGGTCTTACCCCACTTCCCAGACTCCCCACACTTCCCACACTTCCCACACTCCCCACTCCCTACTCCCTACTCCCCACTCCCCACTCCCCACCTATACCGGAGTATCAATAATCGCGCCTCTAACTAAAATTACTGTACAGTCCACTCCAGAGGCGATCGCTTCGGGAATATTACCTTGTACTGCTTGCTGTAATAATCCCTCACGAGAAGCCCCAACTACCACCACATCATAACCTTCGGTTTTCACGAGGTTAATTACTCCTTCAGACACGGAATTAGCTTGGACGGGGATAGCTACTACATTGCTGGATAATTTGCGACGACGCATAAATATACGGGTAGCTTGTTCTAAAACTTTGAGATCCGGTTTTAATTGAGATGGTTTAAATACCTGAGTCAGCCGAATGTAGGGATGATTTCCCAATGTCACTAAGGCTGGTAATAATTTAATTGCGACTTTCGCATTTGGTCCCCCAGCCATTGTCACTAACCAGCGATTGAAGTAGGGAATGTTACCCAGTTTGATTAACATTACCTCACAGGTGGCTTGGCGAATTATCGTATCTACAACATTGCCAAATATCTTACCCGGAGTAGAGGTTTCACCTTTCCACCCCATTAAAATCAGGTTGATGTGTCTTTCTTGGATGGTTTCTAAGATGGCTTGGGCGGGATCGTGGGCGACTCTAATTTGGGTGTGTAAGGGAATTTTCCACTTTTTTGCTAAAACTTCGGCTTGTCTGAGTAAGCGGCGGCTTTTGGCTGTTCTGACTGGTGTTTCTGATGGGGAACTGTTGCGGGATACTAAGATGATTTGCACACATTCTATTTCGTAGTGGCGATCGCGGGCAATAGCTGCGGCCATTTGTAACAGTATGGCGGCGGTTTCGGGATTTGCTACTGGGACTAATAATCGACCTCTACCAATATTGGGCGATCGCGTTTGATAAACTACATAGGAAGGTTCCAGTTGTGATTCTGGAATCACGTTACCATAATTGAGATGTTCAGCCTGGGCGCGGATGATATCTGCACGAGTAATAATCCCAATTAATTTTCGCCCGTCCACCACTGGTAAACGGCTGATTTGATACCTATCAAGTAAATACAATACATGAGTCAGGTTATGCTGGGGTTTCACTGTCATCGGGGAGGGGATCATAATCTCCCTCAGTGAGACATTCTTGGGTGACTGTCTATTACTGAGAATGTAGGAATCACTATCCCGTTGGGTAACAAAATCTGATTGGGTGACAATTCCTACTAGTTTGCCATTCTCTACTACGGGAAAACCGCGATGATGGGAACGGGAAAATACTTGCATGGCTTCTTCCAACGTCATGTCTGCATCCAGGGTTTCGACTCGTTCCTGCATGACATCGTGGGCTGTTAACTTGGTTAATATGCCTTCAGAAGAAGCTGCTTTGGTAATTGTGATCCCTTTTAGTTCTAATAGTTTGTCATATAGGGAACCTGGGATAACTTTTTCCGAAACTAAGTAAGCGGCTACAGAGACAATCATTAGCGGTAGTACGAGATTGAAATCTGTAGTCATTTCAAACACAATCACAATGGCGGTAATTGGGACTTTAGAAACCGCACTAAAAAAACCTCCCATCCCGGCTAAGGCGTAAGTAGTGGGAGAATCTACTGGTAAGAAATAGGAGGCGGATACACCCACTAGGTGTCCTAAACAGGAACCTAAAATTAGACTAGGGGCAAATAACCCCCCAGGCGCACCGGAACCAAAGGCGATTAGGGTGAGGAGAAATTGGGAGACAAAGGCGATCGCCGCAAAGGATACATTAGCTTCACTAATAATCATATACTCGCGCAAACCCGCATAATTACGGAAAGATTCCGGCAGCATCACCACTAATAAACCCGATATAAAACCAGCTAACGCCATTTTCAGGGGTAAGCTGAGATGGAAAGATTGATAAATTTTGATACTAGCAATTACACCACGATTAAATAATGCACCCAGACACCCAGCTAAAATTCCCAACACTACAAAAAAGGGAATTTCTGGTAAGCTGAAATTACTAGAGTGTTGCATCAATTCCAGATTGAGTTGCAAAGTACCACCACCCAACAACCGGGATACTACACCACCAATAAAGGAAGCAATAATTGCCGTTCCTAAAGTCAGCCCGGATAAATCTTGCAGTAATTCCTCAATAATAAACAGTACACCTGTGATAGGGGCATTGAAAGCAGCTGCTAAACCCGCACCCGCACCCGCAGCAATCATCTGACGGCGATGATCTGGGGAAGTGGGTACCAAGTGACTCATTCCTGCTGCTAAACCCGCCCCGACGTGTACTGTGGGGCCTTGTCTCCCTAAAGCCATTCCGGAACCCAGGGTAATGATCGCACTGATTAACTTGACAATTGCGACTCGCCAAGACAAGCTCATCGGCACATTCGCCAAAGTCGCTTTAACTTGGGGAATCCCACTACCTGAAGCCTCTGGTGCTAATCTATCTACTAACCAGCCGGCAATAAACCCAAAGCTAAGACCAATGGCGGGTAAAATTAAGAATGCTGGGAAAACTTGGCTAGTCTGGACTCGTAATGTGCCTAACCATCCTGATCCTACTTTCAAGAATACCGCAGATAGGGCAGCCACCAGACCAATAATACAAGCTTCGGCGATCGCTAAACCTTTGCGCGGTTGTAACCAAGGGCGAAAGCGCTGAGTCAAATCAGAAAGCGCCATGATCATTAAAAATTAATCATATAAAAATCAGCTTTCACTATTAATATTCAACGCTGATGCAATATTTAATACTTTTTGCTAGTTGTAGACAATCCTTCTACTAACAGTGATGGAGTATAAAAAGACCCATTCCAATCAGCATCATTGCCTAATGCTACCAGTTCCTTGAGAACTGTATAAACATTACCTGCCACCATTGTATCTTTAACCCGCCCAATGATCTCACCATTCTTGACACGATAACCCAAATCAATATTTATGGAAAAGTCACCAGAAATACCGTTACCACCACCTAGCATTTGATCAATAATTAAACCATCATCCATAAGATGAATTAATTCTGATAGTGATACATCTCCGGGCTGAATTAAGAAATTATACAATTCCGGGGTGGGATAACTGCTGAAACTAGGGCGAAAACCGTTACCAGTGCTGTGAATACCGAGTTTTTTTCCAGTAGTGCGATCGCAGTAAAAATTTTGTAAAATTCCATCTTGAATAAATACTAAACCCTGAGTCGGAGTTCCCTCATCATCAAAGGGACAACTATAGGGGCCAGCCTGGGGATCTTGGTACAGAGTGAGACTAGATGACATCACTGGTGTACCTAAACGTTCCACCCAAGGAGAAGCCAATTCTAAAATCCGCTTACCATTTAAAGCTGCTTGTGCAGTCCCCCAAAGCATATCAGCCGCTTTAGAAGTAAATAACACCGGAACGCGACCAGTGGGGGGTGGGACATTTTCTCTGGACCAATCTAATCGCTGTAAAATTTGATGGGCTAATTTTTCCGGGTACAGAATATCCCGTTGAGTTTGTCCATCCGCCACACTTAAAAAATCATTCCCCCTCACCCATTCTGCTGACATATAGCAATTCAGGGTAGTATCATTGTAGTAACAATTTAAACCCCGACTATTAACAAGTCGAGTAGTTTCTACATCACATTCCCAATCACTGCTGCAAAGCACATCAGGATAAACATCACGGATGAGCGCAATAGCTTCTTTACCCCAATTGACCAATACTTCTGAGGGTACAGCTTGCCCGATGTCTGGATAAGATGCGTGAGAATCTTGGACTAACTCCACTGTTTCTGGTTGATTTAGCTGACTTAAAGCCAAAGCTCTTTCCACCATTGTTTGAGCATCGACAGTACCATAGGCTACCGTCAATCCTGGTCTACCCTTGCGCCACAGTCGTAGTGCTGTACCTTCAGATTGACTCGTTTCTAGCTGTTTGAGACGGTTAGCCTCAAAAAATACGGGGCGAGAAAGCGATTGCGATTGATAAACCTCCGCCGCTTCCGCTCCAGATTTGATAGCTAGTTCCAGCAGTTGTTCTGCTAGTGTATCTTGTGACAAGTTTTCAGAACCCATGACCCTCGGTGAATTGTGGATGGTGGATTTTGAGATGCATAACAATGAACGCAGATAATTATCGCAAATCATTGGTATCTATCTGCATTTAAAAATCACATTTGCCAATATATGCAGATGGAAGTAGACAATTCCCGACGAGGCAGGGGGAGAAGAGGCAGGGGAGCAGGGAGCAGGGAGCAGGGAGCAGGGGGGAAATTTTCCTAGTGCCTAGTACCCAGTCCCTAGTACCCAATCCCCAATCCCCAATCCCCGTAAGCCTTAAGCCAGATTAAAATCTTGTAGAAGCCAAAATCCCGTGAAAGACTCTGCTTGCGGATCAGACTGGACACCAATAAAATGCACTCCATTAGCTGCTTTTTTGGCTTTCTCATAACCTTTGGCTTCTGCTAAAGTTTGAGGACTTCTGATATTAGCCAAAATCCAACTTTCAGTAGCACCAGTTTCTAAAACCAATCTTTCCCCTTGTTTGGTGTCAAAATTCAAGCAAGCCAATTCCAAACCTGATAGCCACCCAGCGATGGGTAAAGCTCTAGGGGAGAAAATTAAAACACCAGGAATGCGAGTTTCAGGAGTGACATTAGCTAATTCTAGGGGAAAAGCTTCACCAAATCCAATCTCCCAATCTGGCATTTCTGCAAATTCAGCAGCCTGTAAGCTCACAAATGCCCACTGCTGACCTTCTAAAGCATCTGGTAAACGTTGGGGTAAAGGACTATCTAAACGTACTGAAGGATTAGTTCCCCCTTGATACCCTGGTTCTTGAGGATAAACCTCCTCCATACGCTGTTTCAGCCATTGATTGAGAACTAAAATGCGGCGGCTAGGTTGAGCGGGGAGACCCACATCCTGGCAAGCTTTAGTAATCATATTGCTCATTTGACGGCGAAAGAAGCGGATTTTGATTGGTGCTTCCCCAGCCTTGTCAATGGCTTCTTGTAACGCCGTCCGTAACCACACCGAATTTACTTCAGTGCTAGGACAATACTTGGCGTAACGAAATAGAGATTCCGGTTTTGTGCGAATATCCGAAGGACTTTCACAGACTAAGACTTCCCAAACTTTTTTCTGCTTTTCGTCCAATATGGGACGAGAGTAAAAATCGATTTCCCAAATACTACCCATGTTTTGCCGTGAGATTCTGGCGACTTGATATTTTCTTATCTTTTCATCATACGAGGGAATGGGGAATGGGGAGTGGGGGAAGAGGCAAGGGAGCAGGGAGCAGGGAGCAGGGGGGAGAAGACGTGGGGGAGGTGTGGGAGGTGTGGGAGAAAGATTTTTATTAATTTGGGACTAATCTGTGAGTGGGAAAAAGAGGACAGGATACCAGCTTTGACGCAATATTTCTGCCCCAAAACTCGAAACTAGCCATTCTTGGAGTTTACCTATGGTTCCTGAAGAGACGGCGATCGCACTAATATTAGCCATGACTGCTGTCTGTAAAACCTCGGTAACTGGGTTTCCTTCTTGAATGTGTGTCTTGACTTGTAAATTTACTGTCTCTAACTCAGCTTGAATCTGAGATAGCCTTTCCTCTGCTTGTTCTGGAAGGACTCTTCTCGGTGATTTGGAACTATTGTTATCCTCTAACACCCAGCAAAGCTCACACTCTTGGAGATATCTATCAGATTGCTGTTCAGCTAACTGTTTAACCTGTTGCAACACATAATTTGAGGTTTTAGTATCGTTATAGGGAATTAGCAAAGAGCGAAATAGATGCTGACACCGTAGGCTTAACTCTTCGGTGGTGTAAACAGACAGTAACTGAGGACGGATGACTAGTAAAGGTATTTTTGTTTGGCGGGATAAGTCAGCCATCGTACTACCCACTAGTTTCTCTGTAAGGATACTACGGCTCTGAGAACCTAATATAATCAGTTGAGAGTCATGGCTTTGAGCTACTTTCAGAATTGTATCTACTGCCTTACCTGATTGCACTTCTATTGTGACTTTCACATCGCTAGGACTTTCACCAATAGCTTTTGCCAGTTCGGTTTCAGCTTGTTCTACTTTCTCGTTATCCACTTTGGTAACAATTCCTTTTTCCCATAATGGCACGACGTGCAGAAACACAATTTCTCTGATTCCTGCTAGCTTCAGGCTGGAAGTAAACTGTGATAGACGCTGGAAACCGTCAGAAAAATCTGTGCAAATTAAAATTCGTTCAAACATAGATATTTAATAGATAATTTCAAGTATCGGATTTGCAGATTTTTGTCATCCACCAGAATTATGGTGTTGAAGTTTTAGTGGTTAAAAATGTATGGTTAATTGCTACAAATCTACTTACATTCTCTCACATTGTTGATCATTGTTTCAATATGCCTAAATTAAGAAAATTTCCAGATTCGGGAAAGCGATCGCTTGTAGTTTTTTGTCTCTAGGTATAAAGATCATGGTGATTTTTGCTCTTCTGCGCTTTGCACCAACTCAAGAAGGGTAGAATAGGTCTTATTTCTTACCGTCAACAGAAAAACTATGACAATGGATTCTACTCTCCAACGTGCATTTGCTCATGGCCGTGTATTGAAAGTGATTAGCGGCTTGAATAATTTTGACCGCGATCGCGTGGCTGCTACTATCAAAGCGGCTGAACTGGGTGGTGCTACTTTTGTGGATATCGCCGCCGATGCTGCTTTAGTGCAGATGGCTAAAAAGTTGATTAATTTACCAGTTTGTGTTTCCGCAGTGGAACCAGAAAAGTTTGTGGAAGCTGTCAATGCTGGTGCAGATTTAATTGAAATCGGTAACTTTGATAGTTTTTACGCCCAAGGACGCAAATTTGAAGCGGAGGAAGTTTTAGCCCTAACTTACCAAACCCGCGCCCTGTTGCCAGAAATTACCCTATCTGTGACTGTTCCCCACATCCTGGAACTAGACCAACAGGTACAGTTAGCGGAGGAATTGGTAAAAGCCGGGGCTGATATTATCCAAACTGAAGGCGGTACTAGCAGCCAACCTGCACACCCCGGAACTTTGGGATTAATTGAAAAAGCAGCCCCCACCTTAGCAGCAGCTTATGAAATTGCTCGTGCAGTTTCTGTACCTGTACTCTGTGCTTCTGGTATTTCTAGCGTTACCGCACCCCTGGCGATCGCCTCTGGTGCAGCTGGTGTTGGTGTTGGTTCTGCAATTAATCAACTCAACAGCGAAGTAGCGATGATTGCTGCTGTCCGTGGTTTAGTTGAAGCTTTGGCTACTGCTAACAGCCGCGCGATCGTTTAACTGGGGATTAGGGATTGGGGATTGGGGATTGGGGATTGGGGATTGGGTATGAGAAAAACCCCTGTTCCATTAGTAGAGACGTTGCATAGAACATCTCTACAGGGCTTGTGAATGGCTCACTCCAAACTATCTTTCAAGGCATAAATCACTTGATCTTGCTGTTCCTGTGTCAGTTCTGGGAACATGGGCAAAGATAGAACCTGGTGACAAGTTAATTCAGCTACTGGTAATTGTCCTGGCTGATATCCCAGGTTTTTATACACTGGCTGCAAGTGTAAGGGGTGGGGATAGTAAACCATTGAATTTACTCCCCTTTCTTGCAGTTTATTTCGCACTGCATCTCGGTGAGTGGCGATCGCACCATTTCGCCCCTCAGTTAATACGCGAATAGTATATTGATTCCAGACACTCAACCCCCCGGCTAATTCTTGTGGTGCAACAATACCGGGAATTTGACTGAGAAATTGTTGGTAATAAGCGGCGATCGCTCTCCGTTGACTATTCCAAGTATCGAGATAACGGAGTTTAATTTGCAGAATCGCAGCTTGCAAACTATCCAAACGACTATTTACACCTATTTCTTCATAGTAATAGCGGTTTTTCTGCCCATGTTCCTTGATTACTCGCAGTTTCGCCGCCAACTCTGGCTCATTAGTGGTAATGGCTCCACCATCACCGCAACCACCTAAATTCTTGGTAGGGTAGAAACTAAAGCAACCAATATGTCCGATGCTACCCACTTTTTGATGATTCCAACTTGCACCTGTGGCTTGGGCGCAATCTTCTATAACTGCTAAATTGTGGGCGTTCGCTATAGCCATCAGCGCTGTCATATCCACAGGTTGTCCAAATAAATGCACCGGGATAATAGCTTTAGTTTGAGGTGTAATTGCTGCGGCTACTTGCTGCAAATCTAGATTAAAATTATCACTGTCAATATCAACAAAAATTGGTTTTGCACCCACAGCACTAATCACTTCGGCTGTGGCTACAAAGGTAAAGGGTGTGGTAATTACTTCATCACCTGCACCAATTGACAAAGCCCGGAGAGCCAAGTACAGTGCATCAGTCCCAGAGTTACAAGCTATGGCATGGCTGACATTGTGATAAGCCGCAAACTGTTGTTCAAAGTTTTCTACCACAGGGCCGCCAATATAACGCCCAGAAGCTAAAACTTCTAAAACGGCTGCACTCACTTCTGCTTCAATATGAGTATATTGTTGTTTAATATCAAAGGCAGGAATAGAATTTAGGCTTTGGATCATGAGTTTTCATTTTATCTAAAAATACAAAGGATGCTCTACGACTGCTCATTTTTGCCCTCGTTTATTTTTATTAAAAACCTTGGCAAAGATTGTCGCCCCAAATCAGCATCAACTTGGGTTTTTACGGAAATTATTTTATGGACAAGGATACCATTAGTAGGCAGAAAAATTGATAGATATAAATCAAGATCCCAGAGTTGGAATTAAAGTTCCAAGTATGCTTGCTATTGCATGGGGAAAACTTGGAGAAAAAAGTGCCATGGGACAGAAATATTTTAATATTTTCCGGTGAGTATAATGCAAGATTTAATTAAGCTGGATGTAGTTGATTTAGCTTTGGCTGTAGGATTGATGGCGATCGCCATTGGTTTATCAGCTTGGGAAAAATTAGGCATAGAGTTGAATTTAGCGATCGCTACAGGCAGAACTATCTTACAACTACTCGTATTAGGGTACGTTTTAGACTTCATCTTTGCTTTAAACAATGTTTGGGGGGTTTTGGCGATTTTAGCCATAATTTTCACTATGACAGCAATTGTTGCCCGAAATCGCATTAGTCCGAAAATTCCCCAGGTTTTACCCTTGGTTGGGGGAGCAATTTTTATCAGTACCACCCTGACAGTTCTTTATACTAACTTCCTAATTCTGCAACCGGAAAGATGGTATGAACCTCGTTATCTAATTCCCCTAGCGGGAATCGTCTTAGGTAATGCGATGAATGCAGCTGCGATCGCCGGGGAACGTCTGGTAAGTACCATGAACACCCAGCAGGTAGAAATAGAAACACACTTAAGTTTAGGTGCAACTCCCCAGCAAGCAGTCAACCAGTATCGCCAAGAAGCCATCAAAGCCGCATTTTTACCGACTCTCAATCAAATGATGCTCATGGGGATGGTAGCTATTCCCAGTATTACCACTGGACAGTTAATTGCAGGAATCACGCCTGTAAATGCTGTAGCTTACGAAATTTTAATTATTTTCATGGTGGCGATCGCTAATTTGCTGACAACCATCTTAATTACCAGAGGTTTATATCGTCAGTTCTTCAATTCCGCCGCCCAGTTGGTGAGGTAAGCCAGAAAGAGGCAGGGGGGCAGGGTGCAGGGTGCAGGGGGGAGAAGACGGTAACTTTCGACAAATGACAAATGACCAAAGACTCAAATTTATAGTACAAACCGTAGTAATATATACATTATTTTCGTTATTTACGAAGACCCTGGCACAAAAAATTAACAGGAAAAAATAAAGTATGGCAGATAATACCATAATTATTCCCTTTAAACTTTCTGACGGCAAAATAGTTGAAGTAGAAGTTACGCCTATAGGAGAACAACCTGTTTCGGCTGAAACCAGAGTCTTTCAACAAGCCACCGGAATTATTAAATCCATTGCTGAAGATGTCGCAGGTACATTAAAAGACATTAGCGATACAGTCAAACCAGATAAATTTAGCGTCAAACTAGGTTTACAAATTGGAGTTGAATCAGGAGAACTAACCGCTTTAATTGTCAAAGGTACAGGCACAGCTAACCTGGAAATTACGATGGAATGGGGTAAATAAGAGTTATTTTTCTCACATCTAGTATAATCTTTCCATCCAGATGCTGTGTGAGGGCAATTAATGGCCAAAGAAGACGATTTACAACGCTGTACGGTACGGTTGAACTTTGCCAGTAGTCAGGGAACAGGTTTTTTTGTTGCGCCGAATTTGATTCTCACCTGCGCCCATGTAGTTCAATTCGCTAAAGATAACCCGGTTCAGGTATTCTGGAAGGCAGAAGACCAGAATTACACAGCTACGGTTACGCAATTATACGAATCTCCTATTGATTTAGCTTTGCTGAAATTACAGGGAGATTGTTGGACTCATCCCTGTGTTGAATTGGATAGCACAGAACCCAATATTAACGATAATTGCTATATTTTCGGTTATCCCAAAAGTAGGGGCAATGATTATTCTCAGGGAGATTCGGCTAGCTTTAGATATGAAGGAATCAGTTTTAAACAGGAGATTATTCTCTATAAGTTAAAGCAAGGGCAAGTTAACTCAGGCTTTAGTGGTTCGCCTTTACTAAATTTACGAACAGGAAAAGTTTGTGGCATTGTACATCTTTCTCGTGATGAAAGTAGCGATTTAGGGGGGCGGGCAGTTTCGGCTCAAGTTATTCAAGAAAAATTTCCAGATATTTTCAGACAGAATCAAGAATTTCATCAACAAAAGCCCAAAGGTGAAAATCCCTTTGAATATGGTCTTCCCGTTCCTCCAGAACGTTTTTACGGACGGAAGAGAGAGATTTTAGAGATTAAAAACCGGATTGGTGCAATTAGCCCTCAATGTATCAATTTGGTAGGATTGCGACGCAATGGAAAAAGCTCTCTACTGCAATATATCAAAAAAAGAATCACCGAATTTTGTTCTGATACACAAAAGCCTTTAGTTGTTGATTTGGATTTAAGCAATAGGAATTTTAATACTCCAGAGGGGATTATTGAAGGTTTAAGGCGAGGGATTCACAGACTAACGGGGAATTATCCTTGGTTAAAGGAAGATAATCAAGATGGCTTTGCAGTAGAAGATGGCTTACAGGTTTTAGTAGATGAAGGGTATCGTTTAATTATTTTATTGGATGAGTTTGAAGCTATAGCTAGTAACAGAGAAAGATTAGAATTGTTTCAGGATTGGGGAGAAGATTGGCGTGCTAAAGCTTCTGCTGGGTTATTAACAATGGTCATTGCCAGCAAACGCCCTCTTAATGAAGTTTACGAAACCTTGAGTTTGGGTTCTCCTTTCGCCAATATTTTCAGTACAACTATTTTAGGCGCATTAGAGGAGCAAGCGTGGCAAAGCATTATTTATAAAGGATTTATGCCTAATTCTGGGTTATGGGAATGGGTAGATGAGTTAGCAGGAGGGTTGCCCTATTATGTGCAGATGGCAGGGGCGATGTTGTGGCAAGATGAGAATCAAGAAATAGCTAAAAAAGAGTTTAGTTTCCAAGCCCAGCCTCGTTTTCAAGAACTTTGGAAAGATTTAACCGAAGTTGAACGTTTAGCATTGCGTTATCAGTTGGGAGGGGGCAATTTACCTAGTCCTGATTTTGCAATTGTAGATAGCCTTCAGCGTCATGGGTTATTACGAAAGGATGGCAGTTTATTTAGCAGTATGTTTGCGGAATTTGTGAAAGGTCAAAAATAAAGCTAGAAGCCAAGGATTTAATCATTAAATTTAAAATAAAATGTTAATGTTTTTGCGGGAGACGTGGGAATTATTTTGGTGGGCAATATTTTGTCCTTCCAGGCTTCAGCAACGCATGAATGAATGGTTGCCTCAAGCAGGAAAAGTTGGGCGCAGAGTAAACACAGAATTTTACAATATTTTATTGTTCGGAAACTTACGATTTATTAGTCAGTATTTACTACTTTTATTCATTTTTAATATTCCTCTTATTTTAAGACTAATTGCAAGTAATCAATTATTAGATTGGCTACAATTCCCTTGTATAATTTTAATTGCCTATGGAATAGCCGTTTTATTTTTACCTTTAGGACTGGTTATACCGTTTTTGTGGTTGATAGTTATATTAAATCAGCCTGATAGCTGGTTAAAGGGCTTAACCGAAGCTTTTAAATTTTTAGCTCCTTTATCTCAAATGGGGATAGCTCTTGCAGTTTTGCGAGTATCTTTATTATTAACTTTTGGGTTAATCTTACAACTATTAAAGAAAGAACATCTTTCCCTTGCTCGTAATGTAATGGTGGCGGGAGGAACAATCAATGCGATGTTAGGTGCGTGGTTAGTAAATCAAAACTGGTTGTTTCTGTTGCTCGTAAGTGGAATAACAAGCTTTTTGCTATTTTTTTTTAGAGAAAAGATAGTAGATAGGGACGATGCCTACGTCGTGGCGTTCTCCGTGGCGTTCGCCGTGGCGTACGTCGTGGTGGGCGGAGTTGTGTACGGATTGAATATCTGCTTGGCGGTCTTCTTGCTGGTAGGAGCGGAGGTCATCGTGGCGGTCGTCTTGGCCGTCTTCTTGGCGGTCTTCTTGGGGGGAGTCGTAGCGGGAGCAGGAGTTGCAGTCATCGTGGCGGTCGTCTTGGCGGTCAGAGTGGCGCTCAGAGTGGCGGAAGTCTTGGCGGAAGTCGTGGTGGAAGAAGTTGCAGGAGTCTTGGCGGGAGTCGTAGCGGGAGTCTTGGCGGGAGTCGTAGCGGGAGTCTTGGCAGGAGGTGCTACTTTAGACCTTTCTTGGTTTTTGGTTTATGCAGGTTTAATAGGCTTTGCTTTGACTCTTGCACCAGCAAAAAACACCCAGCTTTTTATCTATACTACAGTGACGTTAATAACTATTTCTGCCCAAAATTTAGGATGGCTTTCCGCATTAGTTATTCCTGTAACCTTAGTCAGCTATTACCGAGTTCCTGACTATCTTTTATTTGTGCCTTTCAGTTTTTTTGCATCAATTATTAATCGTCTCCGCCCTCAACCATTGCAGTTACTTTATAGCTTACCTCCCTATACCAGCGAACTCATTTCGCTACCTTTACCTAAACATGAGCAGCTTTTCATATCTGCTTTTCGTAGGAATCCTCAACAAGCTTTAAACATCTTTCAATATACCCAAACTTTTTCCCTACCCGGATTTCAAATAACCCTGCGAAATGCCTTACCTCAAATTATTGCTGACCAACTCCAGCAAATTAAAAGTATCCGAGAACTAATCTTTACTACCAACTCAGACCATCCCATCTTACCTTTCCTGATTTCCCCCTTCTATCACCTCGATGATGACAGCGACACTCCCACTCCAGACACCCCCTTACCAAAGGTTAAACCCGAACTTTCTATCCTGCTTCCTCGCTTGCAAACTATTGTTAGAGATATTCAATCTGCACTAGAAAGCAAAAATATAGCCTTGCGAGAACGAGGATTAGAACGAATAAATAATAATCTAGCTATGTTAAAACTTCAATTACCCTCACTTGGACTTAACAACAAAGCCATCAAACGCTGGACACCTTTACTGGAACGTTGGGAAAGGGTTATTGAACTGGAAAAAAAGGAACAACGCCAACTCTCTCAAGGTGAACTAATCAACCCTTTCCAATATGGAAATCCGGTGCGCCTTAACCAAAAAGATTTATTTAAAGGTCGTCAGCGATTCGCTGATGAAGTTGTCCGTCGAGTTTTAGACCGTGACCGACCAACCCTCGTTTTACATGGTCCTCGTCGCTGTGGCAAAACTTCTTTTTTGTATAACTTACCTCGCCTGCTTCCCAGTGATATTCTCCCCGTGTTTATGGATATGCAAAGTTCTGCTATTACTAACAAAGAATCTGATTTCTGTTTTGGCTTAGTCCGTGCAATTCATAAAGACTGCAAAAGTCAAGGCGTTAAATTACCAATTGTCCCCAAACGCACCAAATTTGAAGCTAGTCCCTATGCAACTTTAGAAGATTGGTTAGATGAAGCACTTGACAAAATCGGAGAACGGCGCATCCTTCTCAATCTTGATGAATTTGAAAAAATTGGTACTGCTATCGAAAAAGGACAAATAACTTTACGTTTATTTGATCAATTACGCCACCTAATTCAACATTATGAACAACTCGGATTTCTCTTTTGTGGCGTGCAAACCTTAGAAGAATTAGGTCCGAATTGGAGCAGCTATTTCATCAGCGTTGTACCGATAGAAATGCTTTACCTTGAACCTGATGAAGCTGAAGAATTACTGCTTAATCCAGATCCAGCTTTTAAACTGCGTTATGCTCCAGGTATTATAGAAGAATTATTAAAGCTTACTAATTGTCACCCTTATTGCTTGCAATTATTAGGCGCATCAATGGTGAATCAAGCTAACTTGAACCACACTGATTTAATTACCTCTGAAGTCCTGCAAGCTTCTATTAATCAGGCATTTACTTCTGGTCAACCTTATTTTACAAATACTTGGACAGAATTTACAGGCACAAACCCAGAGGAAATAGCAATTGGTCAACAATTCTTATTACAAATTGCCAGGACAGATAATTTAAATTCTATTAATACCCCAATTGAAAAAAAGGTATTAACCCGCTTGTTGCGTTATCATATCCTACAACAAATTAATGGCAGATATGATTTTGAAGTTCCTCTGTTAAAACAATGGGTGAGAGAGCGAGCAGTAAAAAGCTAATTATTTTCCGAAATGAATCCCATTGAATTGGAATGCTCTACACAAAACCCCACTCCCCATGTCCTAAAATAGAAATTGACGTTCCCCAGCAGTTACAGTGTCTGAATCTCTGCCAATACGCGATAGCTATCTTGCTTTAATTGATCAAATTGTCGAATCCACCCTCAAGGGGCAAATTAGCTCTGTAGAGATGGTGTATCAGATGCTGCAAAAAAATCTGGTTTCAGGAACGGGGGAAGTCTTTGAATTAGTTTTGAGCGATCGCCTCAGTAGCATTCAAAGCCAAGTGGATGGTGAAACAGATGAACTCAAGCAAGCCAAAGCCAACCGGAAATTGAGAGCGATTAAAACCATTCAAAGCCAATGGCAAAGATATTCTCAGCAAAATCAAGCTACAGAAGCGATCGCCACCGCAGTTAGAGAAATTACCACAGCCGCTACAGATGAACGACTGGCTATATTCCTACGAGTGATCGACCCCAATCAGAAGCAACCGCCAAATCTTCCACAACTACAGCAGTTAGCCAAAGGATTAAAACAATTTGCTCAAGTAAATTCTGACTTAGAGGAAATCTCCCAGGGAATTACCAGTGGTTTAGCCACTTGGCAAGGATTACAAGAAAACCTAGTCAGTTGGATGTATGAAAAAAATCAGCAATTAGGTTTTGGTGGCGTTCCCGGAGAAACTGGCCCTTGGGCAACTTGGGCAAAAAAAGTTAATCATGATCTACCCCAAAGGCTGTTTCGCACCTTAGCAATGGGGGAATCCACCATTGAATTTGCCCAAAAACACAGCAGTATCAGCCTCAGTGACTGGGTAGAAATAGCATTAGTTTTACAGTATCTACAACGAGGTTTAGTCAACTGGTTTGACCAACAAGCTTACAACGTCCAAGCCGGCTCCAAGTTATCAATTTCCACCTTCTTAACCTTTGCAGTCATTTGGAGTCAGTTAGCCAGTGGTTTTCAGAGTATAACCACATACAGTAATGGTTGTTCTCAAATTATGCTGCAAATTCTGCGAAACTTTTCCCAGCGTCCATATTTTCCCCTGTATGGCGGCATTTTCGCCTCTTTTTCTGGCAGTTATTTACGGGATGCACTGGATTATCTCGATGAACCACTGCGCCGAGTCGAGGGAACCCAAGAAAAAGCCAGGATTCTCACCCTGTTAGGCTACTCCCAACGGGCGTTAGGACAATATCAGCGTTCAATTCACTTTCATCAACAAGCCTTAGAGATATCGAGAACCGCAGGCGATCGCCCCTGTGAAATCGCCAATCTCAACCACCTCAGCCGTACCCACGTACAAGAAAAAAATTACACAGAGGCTATTAACTACAGTCAACGCGCCTTAATGCTGAGTCGCCAAACCGGAGAACGCACAGGAGAAGCCAATGCTTTAGTAAATTTAGGTTACAGCGAAGTCATGCAGGCGCAAAAGCTGGAACAAGCAGAAACAGAAGTTTATGAATCAGCGATTAACTATTTAGAACAAGGCTTAAAGTTATCAGAACAAATAGGAGATATTCAAAGTCAAGCCTTATGTTTTAGTAGCTTAGGTATTGCCTATTTAGTTATAGGTCAATCAGCCGCAGCAATTCCCTATTTAGAAAATGGGTTTAAAACAGCCCAAGTTGCTGGTGATTTATATCTGCAAGGGCGGAATTTAGCTTATTTATCTGAAGCCTATTATAATTTACAAAACTCAGAAAAAGCAATTTATACAGGTGGCTTAGGAATGTATTTGTTAGAGCAAATTGCTTCTAATGAATGGCGACAATCAGCAGGTTTACTAACAATTCTACAAGGACAAATAGGAGCAGAAGCCTTCCAAACTTTATTAAAACAACATCGCCCAAAAATGATTGCGATTATTGGTGTAGATGGATATGATTACATTCCCAAATTGTTAGAAATTTACAAAGAAAGTATGTAATTACCATTACATCAAATTAATAGTTAAACCCATATAGAGGCAGATAATTATGTACTTTTGGTGTTTAAAGGTATTTGCAGGTGTTATCGTAACTCAAGATTGCTGACTATGGGACTGTATCTATATATTAATGGTGAAAGTAGTGTGTTTTACTCTTTCAATGCTCTTTTAGGACGAGTTTTTTTTTATAATAACTAAATAAACTCTTGTACACAAGCCATTCATCCTGCCTCTCACAACCAATAACTAAACTCTTATGCCAAATACTATTACAATTACCGATGCTCTTGTTCCCAATCCTGCACCCAAATCAGCAATTATTCGCCTAGAAAATATCTTTAAAATCTATGGAAGTGGTGAAACGGAAGTAAAAGCCCTGAATGATGTCAATTTAACGATCAATGAGGGTGAATATTGTTCCATTATGGGGCCTTCTGGTTCTGGTAAATCTACAGCCATGAATATTATCGGCTGTTTAGATCGCCCCAGCACGGGACATTATTATTTAGATAATCTTGATGTCGCTCAAATGCAAGATGCCGATTTAGCCAAAATCCGGAATAAAAAACTGGGGTTTGTGTTTCAACAATTCCACTTATTACCCCAACTGACAGCCTTAGAAAATGTCATGTTACCAATGGTTTATGCCAGTGTTAATCCTAATGAAAGACGCGATCGCGCCACCGAAGCCTTAACAAAAGTTGGTTTAGAACAGCGTCTGAATAACAAACCCACGCAATTATCTGGTGGACAGCAACAACGGGTGGCGATCGCCCGTGCTATAGTAAATCGTCCCGTTGTCCTCCTCGCCGATGAACCCACAGGCGCACTAGATTCTCATACAACCCAGGAAGTATTAGATATCTTTACCGAATTAAATACCAGTGGAATCACAGTTGTCATGGTAACGCATGAAACAGAAGTAGCCATGCAAACCAAACGTATTGTCTGGTTTCGTGATGGTGGAGTAGTCCACAACAACTTGACACCACAGGATTTAACCAAAGTTACAAGCTAGGAGTTTTACCTGTTTCCGCTTGTGTCTCAATAGGCTGAACATCACTGTAGCCCATGTCACCAGCAATTGTCCGGAATACAGATATTTGTCCTTCAAAATCTAGTTGCTCAGTGTGGGAAAGCAAATTGTCGATGGCATCAGTAGATTTATAATTATCTGGCATTCCCACCACAGTATCACCCATAGACACAGCCCAAGCATACCAAACTAAAAGTTGGTTATTTTCTTTAATCGCACCATAAGCACGGGAATATTCTGTATCTTTCCCCTCCACAATATCCCGCATAATTGTTAATTGTTGCTCAGGTGACAACTTGAAATAGTCTCCTAACAGCATCGGTGCAAGTTCTGGTTCAGCCGCCTCTGGAGCCGCCGGAGTAATGGATTTACCCATTTTTTCATAAACAAAATAAAACCATGCTAATTTAGCATCTGTCTCTAAAGCATTAAATCCTTCAACTACTTTGATAGTTTCATTGCTTAGTGCTTGGGAAGTTCTTTGATTAGCACTGACAGTCATAATTTATCTCCATGATTTACCAATCCCAATAAGAATTATCAAAGTTTGACATCCACAATCTACTTCCTAAAGAAAGAGTTATATCAAATAATATTTACTCACTTTTAATAGATATAGAACTATCTCCCTAGACAGAAATAAAATTGCTACTCGCCTTGGTATGATCACCCCAGTAATTACAAAATTAACCAAGGTTTTATTTATGGCTGATCAAGTGAAACCCAATGTCAATCAAGCTTCTACCCATGATGCACAACTAGCTGCTGATAATATGGCTAGTGGTGCAGAAAAAACACCAAAGGTTGATTTTGAATCAGACTATGCAGCTGCACAGCAATTTAGTGTGAGTGAAATCGACCGAACAAACGCAGGTGTAACAGCAACTGCACCGGAAAAAAAAGTTTCGGAAGTTAAAGAAACAAAAACTGAAGCACAATCCACTGGTAATCCCCAAGATTATTTAGAAATGGCCAAGGAAGTCGGGGGTTCTAGAACTGAGGCTGTGACTAATGTGAGTGATGAGTTAGTGGAAAAAGCTTTGAAAAAAGGTAAATCAAAACAGTAATTTTGTCTAACTAAACTGAATTAGCCTGCGTCAACAGGCTTTCTCAAATCTTAGGTGATACATTCAGCACAGTTTTTTCTGTACCCCACTCACGAAAGCACAGCCATCACATCCAGTAATTCACTGGGCTTGTGAATCAAAAAATCAGGATTTTGTTTAGCTAAAGCCTCTGGAGAATTGAAACCCCAAGTCACAGCAATAACTTTAATATTCGCCTTTCGTGAGGCTTCTATGTCCCTGGTTTCATCACCCACATAAACCACAGCTTCAGTTTTTATTTGTTTTTGTCTGAGAACATTATTAATAATAGTTGTTTTCCCAAAAATCGTGACTCCTGAATAAATAAAGTCAAACAACTGTTCTAATTGGTTATTTTCCAGAAAAGCTGTGACATTATCTTGAGAATTAGAGGTAATAATTCCTAATCTATAACCTTGATTATGTAGTTCTATTAATGCTGCATCAATTCCCTCTATAGGTTTCAGTTCGTGAATTTTATGTTTCAGTTCTCCTTTAACTTTTTTAAGTAAAAATGGAATTTTAAATAAAGAAATACCTGAGTATTTAATAATTTCCCTAGATGTAAAATTCTTCAGTAAAGCAAGTTCCTCTGAAGTGATTTGTACATAACCAAACTCTACAGCTAAACGATTGGCAATAGTCACAAGAGCATCTACTGTATCCGCAATCGTGCCATCAAAATCAAAAATAATTACTTTCGGGGTCATTCTTTAATTGGGATGCGTCAAGATTAGCACGGGCATTTCTTCTAAACATTTCTGGCTTAATCCGCCGCAAAGCTGAGGCGGGAAATCTTTGATCCCACTCCTCTTTTGAGATGTTGGCTAATTCTATCAGATGAGGCGCAATATTGGCAGGATACGGTTGAAAATCTGGCACATCAGTTGTTTGGGAAAAACGTTGATTCCAAGGACAGACATCCTGACAAATGTCGCAACCTGCAACCCATCCTTGTAAATGGGGTGAAATTGTCTCTGGTAATGTTTCTGCGCGATTTTCAATGGTATGATAGGCTATACACCGATTGGCATCCACTATATAAGGCTGGGTAATTGCATCTGTGGGACAAGCTTCTAAACAACGAGTGCAGCTACCACAGTGTTCTGTATGGGGGCGATCGCTTTCTAACTCCAGATTTGTCAATACCTCTCCCAAAAATACCCAAGAGCCATATCCCGTAGTAATCAAATTACCATTTTTAGCAATCCAACCAATACCCGCCCGTTGCGCCCAGACTTTATCTTGTACCGGGCCTGTATCTGCATAATATCTGGCTTTAATACCTGCATTCAGTGATTCTAGCCAAGTAGTCAAAGCCTTGAGCTTTTTGTGCATCACCTTATGATAGTCTCTACCCCAGCCATAGCGAGAAATTTTCGCGTATTCTTCCCCTTCCGGACGTTGATCTGGTGTGTAGTAATTGAGCGCGACACTAATCAGCGATCGCACATCTGGCATAACTAAGCTAATATCTTGACGCTGGGGATACTTCATCCATTCCATCTCAGCATGATAACCCCAGGATATCCATGCTTGTAACCTCTGCGCCTCTGTATTCTCTACTCCATTGACAGCAGCAATCCCCACCTCGTGAAATCCCAACTCTCTGGCTTTCTCCTTAACTATACTGCTACTAGTTACATAATTCTGATCCATTTTTTCCTGTGAATTGACTAGCAAAACCTGTGTTAAACATTTCCTAATATACCTATATGTAATAGTTATTTGATTTTTGTTAAGAAATAATGCAAAGTGTGAATACAGAGGTAAAAGAAACCTCCTATTAATTAGCTGCGTATTTCAACTATCAACTGCTGAGTAATTTCACATCATACTCCCTTCCTTGCTTGCAGTGAGGGGTTGGGGGTGAAGTTCCTATATCTAACTCAACTGAGAACAGCTATAAATTTCAGTTAGCCTAAAAGAGGAAAAGATATTACAGCTGCTGAATATATGGAAACAAACCAAAAAATTACCATTGAAGGTGTAGTGGAACCTGTGATCCTGCGTTACTTTGAAACTCTCAACGCTGGGGAATTTCAGGGTACGGCTGCGCTCTTTGCTGATGATGGTGTGATGTATCCACCCTTTGAATCTGGTATTGTGGGACGAGGGGCGATCGCTGATTATTTACAACGAGAATCTGAAAATATTAAAGCCTTTCCCCATCAAGGAATTTTTACAACTCTGGACATTGACCAAACTCAATTCCAGGTAACTGGTAAGGCAGAAACTTCTTGGTGCAGTGTAAATGTTAAATGGCTATTTATCCTCAACCGACAACAGCAAATTATCAGTACGAAAATTAAACTTCTAGCCTCTCCTGAAGAGTTGCTGGCTCTACGGCGGTAAATTAGCTTATTGTTTGGATACAGTAGTTTTTTGTAAAGAACGCATTAACAATCTTCGACCCAAATCAATATCTGATGCCGCACATTGCCATTCTGGGTGTGCTGTCATTAACAAACTATCCAAAGTTTCTTGATCAAACAGATGCCAAACCGGAGCATCATCAATTATATCTTCCACAGCATAACAATTAGGTTCCACACAGTAAATAGTGTAAGAACTAGCAATTCTGTTGATACTCATCTGTTCCCCAGGCTGTAAAGATCGAAATTTAGTAATAGCCTGCTTTAAATCACTAATTGAGTACACCACTAACCCCGGTACAGCTATTGTTGCATCCCTGTCTCCATTGACTGCAATCCAGTAATGACGACTGGGGTCGATACCCTGTAGCCAAGGTGATTGATCATCAAGGCGATAGCGTGGCGACAAACAAAATAAAGCTTCCATAGATTTAGTCATCATTTTGGTTTCTGAGGTGAATTGATTACCCAATTGACAATCATGGGATTAGTGGAGCTATGCCATCAACTTGTTTTAATGCAGCTAAAATCGGCAGTTAGGCTCACTACTAAATTAAGTATTTAATAATTCCCCGTACTAAATCAAATAAAGTTAGCAAAAGTTATTAAGTTTATTAACATTTATTAAAATTCATAGATTTACTTGTATTCTTCCTTGAGCTTTGGGAATCATTTAAAACCCCCATACACCATATTAATAATCAAGGTTCTATCGGCTCACAGTAGTTAGTAATTCTGTGTGAGGATTTATAAGTATAGTTAAGAGAATTTAATGTAGAGTGTTTTTTGCCTCAATGGAGGTTAAATAATCACCCTACAATTTATTTATAGGTGGGGAGTAGGGAGTAGGGAGTGGGGAGTGGGGGAGGTGTGGGGAGTGTGGGGAGTGTGGGGAAGAATTAGGGGAGTAGGGAGTAGGGTAAAAGCCTTTCGGTGTATAACTTTTATGATCAATTTATGTCCTAACGTCCTTGGCGGTTGCTATACATTTGTTCAAATATATTAAATTTTTCTCGCTGACTTACGGCAAGTTTGAGAATCAACAGACTTATTTGTAAGTAAACGTAGAGAATACTTTTAAATACTGACAAACTATGCTAACAAGCAATGTAGATATCAACTCATAAGCTCTGGTAAAGTAGCCTCTAACTTAAGACAATTTCCACCATTAACTTGTAACTGATATTCGACATTATCCATCAGTTGGTTCATAATTAACCATCCATAACCACCTTCTTGTTTATCTTCGGGATTAGGTGGAAAATAGGTAGACATATCGAAGCCTTCGCCATAGTCCCAAATTTCTATAGCAATATCTCGGTTTTTCAATTCTAAACGCAGTAAAATCGGTAAGGTAGGCTGTTCTTTGTGGGCATGACGCACTACATTAGAATATGCTTCCACTAAAGCTAATCGCAGACGGCTGGATTGTCTTGACCAATCAACAGATTCTTTGAGATGAATTTTTAAACATCCTAATAACCAGGTTTCAACGATATTTAAATAATTCAGGTCACTTGGTACATGAAGCTCACTTTTCATTGCTTACAAAACCTCCAATGAGAGTATAGTTTGATCATCTTCTTGAATGTAGTTATCTGCCTGAATGCGGGCTAGTAAATTTTCTAAAGAAAGGGGTTGAGGTTCTGTCTGTAAAAGTTGCCAAAGTCCTTCTTGATTGAGCATAGAACGGCTGATTAGTTGTCCGCTATCCTCATTTTTTTTCTGATTTAATAGTTGATCCGATACCATTGATTCTGTAATGCCATCACTAGCTAAGAGAAAGGTATCACCAGAATCTAAAACTAAATGACCTGACTGGGCTTGCCATTGAGGTAAAATACCTATGGGAATGCCCCGCACTGTCAAATAATTAGGGTTAACATTTACATTGGTTTTATTTGACCACAGCAGGGGATAAATATGACCAGCATTAGCATAAACTAGGTCTTTATTTGTGGGAGTATAACGAGCCAAGACGAGAGTAATAAAACAATTGTTGCTCATTAAGTCGTCATAAAGAGCGTTGTTGAGATGATGTACAACTATATTGGGTTCGGCTGGTGTTTCTTGCGCTAATTCCCGCCGTAATACCGAAATTGCACTAGCCATAAATAAAGCAGCCGGTACACCCTTACCGGAAACATCCCCCACAGCTAGCCATAAATCGCCTTTGGGATGGACAAATACTTCAAAAAAATCCCCACCCACCTCACGGGCTGGGTAACAACAGGCTTGCACTTTTCCTCCGGTAATCTCCGGTAGAGTTTGGCGCAGCAGGTTGTTTTGAATTTTGCGCGCTACTTCCAATTCAGTCTTGAGTTGTGCTTGCTTTTCCTGGAGGCGTTGGTAAAGTTTTGCTTGGGAAAGTGCTAAAGCTGCTTGTTCGGCTACACCTGCAATTAGTTGAATTTCTTCTTCTTGCCAAGGTTTTTGATTACCCCATTGATAAATAGCTAGAACGGCGAGCAAATGCTGTTGGTAGGCTAGTGGAACAACCATCTGCTGACAGTTGTAACCGTCACGTATTTCTTGACTAATTTCATAGTGACGGGTTTGCAAAATCTTTTCAATTAATACACTGGGATCGTAGGAGAAATCCGGTAGTCTAGGATCAGGATTTTGATAACAAAATTCTACTTCTGTTAAGCGATCGCCTTCTACTGGTCTGAGTAAACAACAAGTAGTAGCGAATTTTTCGCCAATAGTTGTGACAATCTTTTGCAGCATACTGTCATAATCCAGAGATTCCCGAATTGCTGTAGTTACTGCATTAAATAAAGATTCTCGCCGCAAAGAGCGACTTAATTCACGGGTACGCTTCTTAACTAGACGATAGGTATCTGTAGCTTGGTCAACTAATACTTTGAGTCGTTCAGGACTCCAGGGTTTAGTGATATACTTAAAGACTTGACCCGAATTAATTGCAGCTACCAAATCTTCAACATCAGTAAAACCAGTCAGTAAAATGCGAATTGTATCCGGAAAGCGCTCCACTGTCAGACTCAGAAACTCAGTACCGTTCATTTCCGGCATTCTTTGATCTGAGATAATGACAGCCATTTCACCTTCTCTGTCTAGAATTTCTAGCGCATTCAAAGCATGATTAGCTTTATATACTTGAAAATCTCTCCTAAAGGTACGATACAGTAAATCTAAGTTATCTTGCTCATCGTCTACTACCATGAGCTTCAATTTTTCCGTGGCTGTTTCAGTCATATTTGACTTGAGTTGGGGGATACTAAAATGGGGAAATTGGGCAATTTTTATCCCATTGATTACCTCAAAGATGAAAAATTAGTTTCTCAAGAGAATTTACCCACTGGGATGCGATCAATGCATTCCCGATTTTTCACTCAGGTGGAGTTGGTTTCATGGTTTATCGGCTCAAGTTGAACTTTATCCCACTAGTCCAGAACGTAAGGCGCGCACGGCGGCTTGGGTACGGTCATCTGCACATAACTTATTCAAAATATTTCTAACGTGTGTTTTCACTGTGCCAACAGTAATATATAGTCGTTCGGCAATGAGTGCATTGCTACAACCTTCAACGATTAACTGTAGCACTTCTAACTCCCTTTCTGTAAGGGTATAAGCGTTAATATTTTCAGATTCTGCTTCTGATTCTGCGTTGGGTAAAGGACTTGGGTGGTGAGTCGGTTGGGTTTCCCCTAATATGGGATTTTGTTGTGCTTGTTGTAAAACAATTCGGGCGATCGCCGGGTCAATCCAAGCATTACCATCATAGGTGACTCGCACCGCTTCCAGTAAATTATCAAACTTGATATCCTTCATACAATAGGAGTCCGCCCCAGCCGCAAAAGCAGCCAATACAGCATCTTTGTTATCCTGGAGAGTCAAAATTAGAACTTTGGTTGCGGAATCATCCCCAGGAGTCAGCGCTTTCAATTCCCTTGTCAGTTCAATCCCATCTTTGTCTGGTAAGCCAATATCCACAATGGCAATATCGGCTTGTACTTTTTTTAACATCTTCAGACCTTCTACCGCATTAGCAGCTTCTCCTACCACTTCAACTTCTGCTTTTTGTAATAAAGCTGTCCGAATACCTACACGGGTGAGGTCATGATCTTCAATCAGAGCAATCCGAATCTTACTCATATAGCATTACGTAGGTTACATTACTGAAACTTCAAAATTGACTTCACCACATCTGTTACCAAGGGAGGTTGACAAATGTGATTTATGGAAAATAAATTCCTCACACGTCCAATATAGTTGTGAAATCACTAGACGACCTAAAAACGGAATTTTGGCTTTACATCGCTGTAAATATTACCAAAATTATGGTCATCTCATACTTACTTGTTTTGTTACAATTAGTCTTTTATAGCAGTTCCCATGCTCGTGAGGTACAAAGTTTTTTAGTTTTAGGGAACAGGGAAAGAAGAATAATGTGTACGGAGTTTTTTCAAAAATCAAATAGGAGTCCTATATAGATAAATCCGATGATCACCATCAATTGATCAAAGTGATTGTCAAATCTTCTGAGGTAACTAATTTTTGTATTTTGCTCTACGTTCAAATAATTATTTTTTGCTCCATGAAAAAATTTGATAAACTAACGGTCAACAGAATCTGATATGAGTCAAATTCAAGATAGTCTATGTTTAAAACTCTGCAAGTGTTTTCGGTACTGGGAATACCAGTTCATGTCACAACTAACTATCCAGGCTGGTTAATAGAATGCTTACAAGAGAGTAGAGGTACTCATGTAGTTACCTTGAATGCAGAAATGACTATGCAAGCAGAGCAAAATCCAATTCTGGCTGAAGTCATTCAAAAGGCCGATCTGGTAATTCCTGATGGCGCGGGAGTAGTTCTATATTTACGATGGCTGTTTTGGCAAAAAGTTGAACGTTGTCCGGGAATTGAGCTAGCAGAAACCCTGTTACAAGAAATAGGAAAACATCTGACAGATACAAAAGTTTTTTTCTACGGTGGAGCGCCGGAAGTAGCTGCAAAAGCCGCAGAATTTTGGCAGCAGGAAATACCGAGTTTAAATCTTGTCGGTAATTATTCTGGCTATCATACCCCAGAAGTAGAAGCACAATTAAAACAAAGACTTACCCAATTGCAGCCACAAGTAATTTTTGTGGGTTTGGGTGTACCACGTCAAGAGTTATGGATCGCCCAAAACCGTCATTTATGTCCTGATGCGATTTGGATTGGTGTGGGTGGTAGCTTTGATATTTGGTCAGGGACTAAAAGTCGCGCTCCGGCTTGGTTAGGAAATAACAATTTGGAATGGTTGTATCGTCTTTATCAAGAACCCTGGCGTTGGCGGCGGATGTTGGCTTTACCGCAATTTGCTGTGAAGGCGTTTATTTATCGTTTCACAGCCAGGGGTGCAATATAGAGAATTGGGAAGAGGAATAGGAGTATGACTCAATGAGGAAACTTTTGTAATGCCAGTATTAACAACGCCAAATACTACTGATAAATCCAATCAGACAGCAGAGTCCCAGAATCAACCTGATAGTAATGCTAGAGGTGCAATGGTGCAATTGCGCTCGGTGACAAAAACCTATACAAATGGCTGTCAGGCTCTATTAGATGTGAATCTAGATATCAAACCACAAGAATTTTTATTTATTACAGGGCCAAGTGGTTCGGGTAAATCAACTTTATTAAAGCTGTTGTATGGTCAGGAATTGGCAACAGAGGGTAATGTAATTGTTGATGGATTGGATGTCAAGAGTTTGCGGGGCGATCGCCTGTCACAATTACGCCGACGGATTGGGATTATATTTCAAGACTACAAACTGATTACCCAACGAACAGTGGCGGAAAATGTCAAGTTTGTTTTACACGCTCAAGGGTATACTCGTAAGGAAATTCAACGGCGTTTAGAACCAACTTTGAAGTTAGTGGGTTTACTCAGTAAAGCCGACTGTTTTCCCGATCAACTTTCTGGGGGAGAACAACAACGAGTCAGTATTGCCCGTGCTATTGTCGGTACGCCTCCTTTACTGTTGGCTGATGAACCTACAGGAAACCTTGATCCTGATAATTCCTGGCAAGTTATGCAGATTTTGCAAAAGTTAAATCGCTTTGGCGCAACTGTAATTGTGACTACCCATGATGAACAGTTAGTGCGTCGGTGCAATTATCCAGTTGTGCAAGTGCGTAACGGGCGCATTTATCGCCAATCGCCAAAGGTGTGAATTTTGGTTAGTGACTGGGGACTGGGTATTGGGTATTGGGTATTGGGTATTGGGTATTGGGTATTGGGTATTGGGTATTGGATATTAAAAATCTGTCCCTCCCACACGTCCCACACGTCCCACACGTCCCACACGTCCCACACTCCCCACACGTCCCACACGTCCCACACGTCCCACACTCCCCACACTCCCCACACTCCCCAGCTATATAAAAAGAATAAAAAGAATGTAGGGAGAATGATCAATTTTCCCTACAAAGGTTGTGCAATTACATATATTGTCGCTTATGTCAAGAAGAAATGGGGACTTTTAACTTTGTGGATAAAGGGATGACAGGTTTAACTTTATGGGATGGGAGCGATCGCCAGCTATCCCAAACTTGTAAACTGTCTAAAGCCGCATCTCTAATCACAGTTTCCCGTTCTTGAGTGAGTAATAGTTGCAAGCATTGAACAACATCTTGCTGTATTTGAGAGTCAACTGACCGACTAGTAACTATTTTAGCTAATTGTCGAATGGCAATCAAACGCTTTAAAGGATCTGGATCTGTTAAATTACTCAATAACGAATCGAGATTTTTTTGCTGTTGGTTGCCGTAAAAGCTGACAATGTGCCAAATCAATAAAATTAAAGTTAATAAAGTTGCCAAACCTTGGACAATTGCACCGGTGGCAATCCAAGAACTGGGCGAATCTACCCAAATAGCAGCTGCCATGTATGTGCTAACAGTAGCAACACCGCCACTACCAACCGCCAAGGCTAAACGAGAATTGGGGCTGTTGACAAACCGCCAAATCTGAGACAAGCGTAGTTGCCAGTCCCATTTCTGCATTGAGTAAACTAGTAACATCACCCCAACGCCAACCATCAGCGCCAAGAGTAGTTTCCAGTTCCAGAGCAGCATAGCCGCAATAATTGTCAAAAAGCCCAGAATCCCTCCCGGCCCAGATAAAGGCTTGAAGGTACGTTGCTTTGGGCTTCCTGTCTTGTGTAAAAGCGACCAATGAGGACTCTCCTTGATCAATTGCTGCCAAGAATATGAAGCCTTTGCCATAGTCTTTCCTTACTTAATTAAATTATCACTCATGTATAAGGATAACTGGACTGGTGCGAGAAATAGCGAGATAAATGTTAATCTCACGGAGGCTAGAGGTGCAGAATTATTCCAGCACCGATAATAATAATTGTGGGAAGTTTCCATTCCACAGTTTAATACTGCTGGGAGAAAAGCAACTATCCACTTAGGTCGTACTCCAGCCAAGATCACAGAAATTTAATGAATACTTATGTTTCAACCACAAGGATTTGAACAACGCTCCATAATTACCTCACTGGGTAAGATGGTTTATTATACTGCTACTAGCTCACCTTGGCAGGATGATTTGAGCGCACAGAATGAACAGGAGACTTTGGTATTTCTCCACGGCTTTGGTGGGGGATCTTCTGCCTATGAATGGTCAAAGGTTTATCCGGCTTTTGCTGGGGACTATCGTATTCTTGCACCAGATTTAATAGGTTGGGGTAGGTCAGAACATCCAGTCCGCAACTATATGATTGATGATTATCTGACGACAATTCGGGAATTTCTCCAACAAACTTGTACTGGCCCGGTGAAAGTCATCGCTTCTTCGCTAACTGCGGCCTTCACAATTCGAGTGGCGATCGCCCATCCTGAGTTATTCCAATCCTTAATTTTAGTTACACCAGCCGGACTCTCCGATTTTGGTCAAGACTACTCTCGCAGCGTTTTCGCCCAGATAGTTAGTGTTCCTATTGTTGATCGCTTACTATACAGCACTGGAATTGCCACGAGCCTTGGTATTCGGAATTTTTTAGAACAACGACAATTTGCCCAATCTAATCGCATCTATGAGGAAATTGTGGCGGCTTATCTAGAATCAGCTCAACAACCCAATGCTGAATATGCAGCCCTGTCCTTTGTGCGGGGTGACTTATGTTTTGATTTGTCTCTATACATTCAACAGTTAAAAACTCCCACTGCCATAATTTGGGGACAACAGTCAGAATTTACTGGCCCCGAAATTGGTCGTCGTCTTTCCCAAAAGAATCCCCAAGCTATCCGAGTGTTTCAACAATTAGAAAACGTGGGATTAACCCCTCAGTTAGAACTCCCGGCTGTAACCATTGGCTTAATTCGGCAATTTTTCCCGATGCTGGATTAGCAGAGGCTCAGATCCCCTGAGCGTGTGAGCAATTCTTTCTATGATATTAGCGATCGCCTAAATTCTGCCTCCCATCTAGCTAGGTCATTAGTAGATTAGACTTATATAAGGGTAATCCCTAAAAATGCCAGGGTTAAATTATGTTTGTTGCGAATCTGAGACAAGAATCAATTCATCTGACCTGTAATATATGACGGTGGAGCTAAAGGTGACTAGTATTGATAATCACAACTTCTCTTTTTCAGGAGAGGTATCTATCCCCCAGGCTCCTCCTGAATTTAAATCAGGGTTTATCGGCATTATTGGTCGCCCCAATGTCGGTAAATCTACTTTGATGAATCAATTGGTAGGACAAAAAATTGCTATTACATCTCCCATAGCCCAAACTACACGCAATCGTTTACGGGGGATTTTAACTACTCCAGAAGCACAATTAATTTTTGTGGATACACCAGGAATCCATAAACCCCATCATGAGTTGGGACAAGTCCTGGTGAAAAATGCTAAAAATGCGATTGATTCCGTAGATGTAGTCTTGTTTGTGGTGGATGGATCAGTTGCTTGTGGCGCGGGCGATCGCTTTATTGCTGATTTGCTGGTGAAAACGGAAACCCCAGTGATTTTGGGTTTAAATAAAATTGACCAACAACCGTCAAATTTTGAACTAATTGATCAAAGTTATCAAAATTTAGCCGCAGAGCAACAATGGCCGATAGTCAAGTTTTCCGCCCAGACTAGCGCCGGATTACCAGAACTGCAAGAGTTATTAATTGCAGATTTAGAAACGGGGCCGTTTTATTATCCCCCCGATTTGGTAACAGACCAACCAGAACGGTTTATTATGGGTGAATTAATTCGGGAGCAGATTTTACTGTTAACACGGGAAGAAGTTCCGCATTCTGTGGCGATCGCCATTGATTTAGTTGAAGAAACTCCCGCTATTACCCGCATACTTGCCACTATCCACGTTGAGAGAGATTCTCAAAAAGGTATTCTGATTGGTAAAGGTGGCTCAATGCTGAAAGCTATTGGCAGTGCCGCTCGTGAACAAATCCAAAAGCTCATTGATGGGAAAGTTTATCTAGAATTGTTCGTGAAAGTGCAACCAAAATGGCGACAATCGCGGATGAGTTTAGCAGAGTTAGGCTACCGTGTAGAGGAATAAATGTAGTGAGGACTTAAGTCCTCAAAAACGCCTTGCGTCTATACCCAAATTTGCACAACCCGCCCCTTGAGTTCTTGTCCGAGCCAAGGTGTATTCTGAGACAGTGAATGCAGATTTTTCTTTTCCACCTTCCAGATTTCCTGGGGATTAAATAAGGTGAGTTCGGCTTTGTGGTGAGGAGTAATTGTACTGGGTTGCTGTTGCAAACATCTAGCTGGTTGAGTGCTTAAAGCCCGCCAGAGTTGTAAGGCTGTAAATTTGCCAGTTTCTACCAAATTCTGCCATAACAAAGGTAATGCTAACTCCAAACCAATCGCCCCTGGTGGAGATTCGGCAAAGGCTTGGACTTTCTCCTCATAGGTGTAGCCTGCATGATCAATGGCGATCGCATCGATGACCCCTGCTTTCACTCCCTCCCGTAAAGCTTCAACATCAGTGGCATTACCTAAAGGTGGGTCTAAACGGAGGCTTGTATTGTAACTCTTAATAGCTTTAGTATCCAGTAATAAATGCATCCAAGTGGTGCTGGCGGTAATTGGTAAACCCGCAGCCTTAGCTGAAGCGATTAGTTCCACACTCCGAGCTGTAGAGAGGCGCATAATATGTATTGGTGTACCCGTGGCTGCGACTAATTCGATCAAAGATGCGATCGCCGTTGTTTCCGCACTAGCTGGAATAGGAGGTAAACCCAAACGCAGAGCTTCAGTACCTTCACGAACAACTCCATTAGCAGATAATAGGCGATCGCCAGGAGAAAAAGCCACCGATTTCCCGAAAGGTTGGACATATTCCAAAACCCGACGCACAAATCCCAAACCTTCCCCAGGCTTACCATCCGTAAAACCCACCACACCAACAGCAGCTAAATCTGCTAATTCCGTCAACTGCTTCCCAGCCAAATCCAGACTCAGCGCCCCCCAGATATAAAGATGGGGCATATTCACCATTTCCCCAGCCCTTTGGTGCAACTGTGCCACAATAGCAGGATGATCAATAGCCGGAGAGGTATCAGGCAAAATACTGATGCGCGTAAACCCACCAGCAGCAGCCCCTTGTAACAGCGAAGAGAGAGTTTCCCTTTCCTCAAATCCAGGTTCGCCGGAGTGACTATACAAATCAACTAAACCAGTACCCAGAACCAAACCCCGACAATCTTTAATTTCAGTATCCGAACTAAAATCGGAAATCTGATTAGCTACAGATTGAACTTCACCATCACTAATCAGAACATCACCTATTGTGTCAATTTCTAAACCTGGGTCAATTATCCTTACCTGTTGTAGCAATTCCGACATATAATTTTAAATTATGATTATTTCGACTATTTATTTGCCAAGTGGCTTTAAACTTCTTCCTTCTAGGGGACTGGGGACTGGGGACTGGGGACTGGGGACTGGGGACTGGGTTAAGACCCGACCCGAATAGTATCTCGGCTTGATAAACCCCGTCCTTAAGGCTACCGTGTACACACATCCTGAGCCAAAAAGGGTTTCCAGCCCTAAAAACCCAATTTCACTCTAAATCCGGTTCCCCTCCTCGCTTGCGGTGAACCAGCGCTGCAGGCGGGTTTCCCACCGTAGGCGACTGGTGTTCGCGTAGCGTGCCGGAGGCATCACCCGAAGGGGGAGGGGTTAGGGGTGGGGTCTGATGACACAAACGAGAATTTACCAACTTCTGTGTACACCGTAGTCCCTTAATGGGGGAGGTCTTACGTCCTAAACTCGTTGGCGGTTGCTATATAACCACAGAATAAATTAACAGTGTTTTTCTTATGTATCTGTGGTTTAAGTTCATTTTAGCCAGAGATTAATTACTTTATTTACAAAGCTCCAGCCGCAGTTTTATCTAACACCCCTCCACTCAAATGACTAGTAATATTCATAGCTTGTAACACTGGTAAACCATTTAATCCCGATGGGTAATCTATCACACTCACAGCACCATTACCTTGGCGGAAATTCCAGAAATTTTCTGTTGATAAACCCAGAACATGACAGAGCAAAGTTTTATTAGTCGCATCGTGAGCCACTATTAAACCAGTTTGAACTTGTTTAGCCAAAGCTGCGGCTACAATTGATTGCCAACACGCAACGCTACGCTCCCAAACATCCTGCAAATTTTCGCCTTCTGGCATTTGCACCTCTGCTGGTACAAGTCGCCAGCGCTGTAACTCTCCAGGAAACTCTGCCTCAATCTCTTTTTCTAACTTTCCTTCCCACAGTCCATGACTGATTTCTCTTAAACCATCTTGTAACTCTAAATTTACACTAGGATGGTGAGCCAATATCAATTCGGCGGTTTCCTTGGGGCGAACCATTGAACTACTAACTGCAAAGTCAATAGTCACTTCTTTGAGAAATTCCCCAGCTGTTTGCGCCTGTTTTTTACCATTCTCATTCAGAGGAATATCAATTTGACCTTGAAATCTAGTCTGGCGATTCCATTCGGTTTCACCGTGACGCACCAATAACAACCGCACACCTTGATGATTCGGTCGCAAAGAAGGAAAAACTTCTCCTAAATGTTGCGTCTGATTCATCGATTCTAATTGTACTGGTTCACCTAAACCACCAGCAAAATTCAGCACACTGATACCACAGTTAGATTGCTGTAGACAATGGTAGCGACTAGGAGGAATCCCCAAAGCGGTACTAATCAGCGCGCGATTAATGCCATTATGCGCCACTATCAGGATGGTTTCCCCTTGATGACGTGACAAAATTTCTAGCCAAAATGACCGCGCTTGTTCATAGATAGCCAGCACCGGAAAATGTTCTTTAGTTCCGGCTCCATCCTTTACCAACATCCGCAATTCATGGGGGCGTTCTTTCCAGATGCGGTAGTCTTCGCTAAACTTTTCCTTAACATCAGCACTCAGCATTTCTGCCCACAAAGGCAAATCGATTTCCATCAACTGCTCGGAACTTTGCGGAGCTACAGATTGCTGAGAATCACTCTTTAACTCACTATAAATAATCTCGGCTGTTTGTTTGGCTCGCTGAAGAGGACTGTGATAAATACCACTAAAGGAAATACTGCTGAGGGCTTTTCCTACCTGACTGGCATCTGCACAACCTTTTTCCGTTAACCTTGATACATCGGTGCGTCCTTGGATTCGCCGCTCGGTATTATAGCTGCTTTGTCCGTGGCGCACAATGATGACACGAGTCATCGGCATTCCCCTCTTATGTCTAAAGGTATAATTCTACCAAAAACTGGGGGTAACAACTTTGCTTTACTAGAACCACTTGACCCTAAAAAACATATTAACTAAATGGGCGAGAATAAAGCTAAATATGTGAAATAATGTGAAAATACTGTAATTTAGTCCTGACTAGAAACCTGGAATTATTGACTAGAATATTCGGTTTTAGACAATCACAGCTATCCATAATTTTATTCTCTAAGAGGTATGTAGCAATATGGATTTCATCAACCAAGCTCAAAAGGCAGTAAATGCCCTGACAGAAAAAGTTGAACAAGTTGCTAATAATACAGCAGACACTATAGAAGAAGTTGTTGGTGAAATCAAGAATAGTAGTGTAGTAGCACAGAAAGGTCAGCAGACTTGGCAAAACTTCAGTAAAAACTGGGAAAAATTTGCTATTGGTGCCACCACGTCTGGTGCTGCGATCGCAGGTGCTTTGCAAAATCTCCCCAGAACAGCAACTGACTTAGCGGTTGATATGCCAAAGATTGCTAATAGGTTAAGAAATGGTGCTGGTTTGAGAGTCGGCGACTCTCCTCGCTCTGATGCAGATGTGATGAAACTCTTTGATAAAATTCCAGGGACATCAAAACTAGAAGCCAACCAGCAAACTATTCGTGAATTTCTCAGTGACAAACACGGTAGTCATATTATTGCCCGCTCCCAAGGTGGGTCTAATGGTGCTGATAATATTGTTTGGGAAGTAGGTGTGGATAATCTGCGTCGTGGTGCAGCAGCGATGACTGTTGGCGAACAGTTTTATATTCGAGTTTATAATGCGGTGGATTCTATCATCAGCAATTCTGCCACAATTGCTAAACTGGGGATCACAGCCACAGGAACTGCTGTTCTCACTCAAGTTGTAGTTACAGCCATTTCATACTCATTGGATCTGTATCGCGGTGATATTACCGTTGAACAGTATAAAAGTTTAATTTTAGAAACGGCAAAAACTGCCGGTATAGCTACACCAATTGTCTTTTTGGTTTTAGTGGCTGTATTAGCTTTATTCCCAGAATTTACAGTTTTATTATCAGCGCCAGTAGTGGTCGCAGGTTTTAATTCTCTATTTGGTATAAGTATTGCTATGCCAATTATTCAATCATTACTGCGCCATACCCAAGCAGGTGGTTTTGGTGAAGAATTGGCTACATCTTTGGAAAATCTCACCAAACCTCAACCAGCCTTAATTGAAGGTTCTTGATATCATGTGCGTTTAATTAGTAGTGTAAACTTTATTATTGCCAGCTACGGGTATATGAGTATGTAATCCCTGACCTTGGGTATCATAAATAAATACTGGGAGATTGACGCGATCGCCTACTCTGCCTAGAGCTTCTTGTAAAATATCCCAGTGGTTTGTAGTATCTTCTGTGTCTCTAGATAATAATGTCATGTAGATCAGATGTTCATAGTCAGGGGTAAGTGATACGGCAATTCCTGTATTATTGATGGTGAAAGTGCAAACCCGCACTTCTCTAGTACAGATGTCATCCAAGTCATAACGAATGTCTTCCAAACGAGTTACGGTTTGGACTTGTTTTTCTGCTTGTTGAAAAGCCGTGGCGTAAGGTTGAATCAGTCTCTGAGATGGATGGTAATAAAAACTATCTTGAGAAACTTGTTGAGCAGTTTTTAACCCCTGCGACCAGTATTGTGCTGCTATTTGCCACTGATTCTTTTCTTCGTAGGTTCGGGCTTGATTACCCATGTTGATCGCTTCTTGATAATTTCTGGCAGCTATTTCTTCTCTGGTGGTGCGATCGCGTGTCCGTGCTAGTTGGGTTTGATACTCTGATAACAGGTTTTGTGCTTCTGAGTATGCGGGGCTAGTGCTAGGAATAATATTTAAAGCATTCATGGCTATTTGCCAAGTAGCCTGGGCTTTTTGCCATTCACTTAAGGATGTAGCCCCCATTGACCTCTGTTGAGCAACAATAGCCACAGCCTTAGCATCATTGATTTTTTTGAGCCATTGTTCTTCTCCCAGAAATTCCTGATTAATAGATTGCAAACTCACACGATATTTTGATAGTCTCGGTTCTACTATGCTCTGTAGTTCACTAGTAGGGGATATAGCTTCCAGTGATGCGATCGCCACTCGCCATAAATGTTGCATTTCTTGTAATTCTCTGAGATTATTTCCCGTCGGGGGCATTTTTTTCTCCGCTATATCACCCGCCTCAAAAGCTTTCACCACCTGCTGAATTTGATTTGACTGCATAGATAAACTAGCTTGTAACTGCTCACCCTGTTTGTAACGCCCTGACCAAAAAGGTATATTTCCTAAATCACTGCTAGCTGTATCTAGTTGCTGTTGTATTGCTATTAATTCATTTGCGGAATTAGCACTACGGATCATCTTTGGCAATTCCCGTTTTAATTGTTCCGCAGTCCGCATTTCTTGGCACTCAGACACCACACAAGGACGACTCAGCAAGTAAAATCCACTACCAAAAATAAAAGTCCCCAAAATAGTTATCCCTAGCAGCAGGAATTTCACGGGGTATTGTGGCTCGGTAATTAATGAATCCGGTGTATCTACCCAAACCTCAAACTCTGGTTCTGGTTCATCCTCTACAATAGGCGGATTATAGGTGAGAGAAGAAGACAGAGGTATGGATGAACGCCCTTTTTCCCGTTGCTGGATGATGAAAGAACATTTAGCATAAGGTAGTTCTTCCCCCAATTTTTTGAGAAAGCATTGTACAGGTTGCTCTCTTTCAGTCAGTGACGACTGGAGGGCTTTTTTCAGTAATACAAAAATATCTTCAGTCTTAACAGTCACACCCACTGGATGTTGAGCTAAAATCAGTAACTCATCTTTTTTAACAACACACTTAATTTGGAAAGTGTCACCAGAAGGTATTTTGCTCTCAACTTCGTGCTGCAAACTTAGGGCTAAAAGTTGTAAGTCTTGCTGTGGAACTGCTACTTTCATGGAGTATTACTACTGATTTTCTATATTGTTTTGTTTATCTATGCAAGCTAAAAATCCCAGAGCGGAATTTTGCACGCCACCTATGATTTGAGAATTAGCTTATGTGGCACTGTACATAATTCAACACCATGATAGTTGATCACTCAAGAAATGGGAATCACAGTTTACATAGAATTTACTGAATTTTCTTGGGGAATAGTGCGGAATTATCTCAGATGTCGGGGCTATCTCCGTCAGTATAATTACGGTTGGATAGGAATGTAATCTGCTGTATATTCACACAGCCTGCACTATGGTTGGAAAATCTCAGTACAACATCATCAGGTTTTTGAGTTGTGCAGAAATCAAAGAGGAATCCTGTGGTAGTCTAATTCACTCATATCTTTGGGTGCAGGGTAGATGACCCCAGGGTAAAAAGGCGATAAGATAGACTTTGGCTAGGTATTTCAATGAATTTAATGATTTGTGCCTAGACTTTAGCCCAGCCAGAGGTTAAAGTGGGGTTGTTTTTGGGCAAATTTAGATAAAAATGGTATAAAATATCTAGGAAATAGAATATGGGCAGAGTTCACTGCATCCGATAGAATTACTACATAATAAATAAATTACTTATTTAAATGAACAAAGCTAAATTGTGTAACTATAGAGTGCTATTAAAAGTTTAAAACAGCACCAGATAAATGCTATTGGCAGTGTAAATACAAGGTGCAAGTAAATGGATTTATTAGAATATCAAGTTAAAGAATGGTTTGGCAAAATAGGTATTCCCGTATTGCCTTCCCAACGAATTGACCATCCTACAGATTTGAAACGGTTAAAAATTCCCTATCCCATTGTATTGAAGTCTCAGGTGTATGCGGGGGAAAGAGCAAAGGCTGGGGGAGTCAGATTTGTGCAAACAACTATTGATGCGATCGCATCTGCACAAACTCTGTTTAATTTGCCCATTGGACGGGAGTTACCAGAGGTTTTACTGGCAGAATCTCAGTACATTAGCGCACAAGAATTTTATGTAGCAGTAGTTTTAGATACAGCAGTCTGCCGACCAGTGCTTTTAGGTTGCACAGAAGCCGATGTTGATTGGGAGGCCGCAGGGGAGAAAATGCATCATGTGGTGGTGGAACAAGAATTTTCCCCGTTTTATGCGCGGCGACTGGCGTTAAAAATGGGTTTACAAGGTAAATTAATGCAGTCTGTTAGTTGCGTTGTGGAGAAAATGTATCATTTATTTGTGCAGCAAGATTTAGACTTGGTGGAAATTAATCCCTTGGGGGTGAATGCTGCGGGTGAAGTCATGGCTTTGAACGGGAAAGTCAGTATCAACGAACGCGCCATTGGTCGCCATCCCGATTTAGCAGAAATAGCTGTAAAAATAGCTAACCGTGATAGCAGAGGTTCCATGAGTCGTCACTTGGGGGATTGGGATGGTTTAGACCTACACGGTAAAATAGGGATTTTAGGTAATGGTACGGGTTCCATGATGGCTACCTTAGATTTAGTTACCAGTGTGGGTGGTAAGGCTGGGAGTTGTCTAAATCTGCGCCATGCTTTTCTCACAGATGTTTCCCCTACGACTTTCTGCGATCGCCTCGCCAAAGGTTTGAACATCTTAGCTGCTGACAAAAGCATTCAAGTAATACTACTGAATCTTCTGGGTAGTGTACCTCAAACAGAAGAAGTCACAGCAATTATTCGTAATTTTGTCCAGCCAGAACACCCGGAAACCAAATCAACCACTGTCAGAGGTAGCAGCAGAACCCGGCGCGATTCCCATTTTCCCCGCTTGGTGGTACGGATTGCGGGGTCAGAATTTAATATGGCGCAGAATTTTTTAGCCAGTGTCGAGACTGACACGGATACTCTCATAGTAGTAGAAAATTTAGATGAAGCCGTCGCCGCAGCTGTGCATTTGGCGAAACTAACCGGCCATAAAAAAGTTTGAGACAATTTTTCAGATTTCCTCCAAAAAAAACACTGTAATTATTTATGAAAACATTAGAAGCTCATCAGCTGCAAAAAACTTTTAGTCAAAGTAAACAGATGATTACAGCTGTCAAAGATGTTTCCCTAAATATTCATCCTCATGAAGTATTGGCTTTTCTTGGCCCCAATGGCGCAGGTAAAACCACTAGCATTAAAATGATTGCTGGATTAATTCAGCCTGATGCGGGTTGGGTAAAAATTGCTGGTACTGATCCCCATCGTAACCCCACAGCGTTACAAAATTTAGGCGCTGTACTTGAAGGAAATCGTAACCTTTACTGGCGATTAACTCCCCAAGAGAATTTGGAATATTTTGGTGTATTAAAAGGACTTAGCCGTCGAGAAGCTACTAGGTCGGGTTTAGCACTTTTAGATAGATTTGGACTGATGTCTAAACGCCAAACAGCAGTGGAAAATCTTTCACGGGGAATGCAGCAGAAGTTAGCATTTGCTGTGGCTTTAGTTCATAAACCCCAACTATTATTATTAGATGAACCAACTTTAGGATTGGACGTAGAAGCCACAGAAGATGTCAAAATTTTAGTCAAAGAAATTGCTGCTGCTGGTTGTGCTATTTTACTAACCACTCATCAACTCAGCATTGCTGAAGAACTTGCAGATAGAGTCGCAATTATTCAATCAGGGGAAATTATCACAGAATTATCCACCAGTGAATTAATTCGCCAATTTTCTGGAACTGGTTACAAAATTCAGGTAGAAACTGTCCTTGATGATGCACGAATCTCAGCCTTAGAAAATCTCGGTACAGTAGTTCAAGACACACAAATTATCCATTTATCCCAGCCGGAATTACTTTACAAAATCCTTGATATAATCAAACCTCTGCCTATATCATCTCTGGAAAAAGAGCAAGCGAACCTCACCCAAATCTTTTTGCGGATAATTAGAAAAGGCAGAAATCAAGATGCTTAAATTATTTTTAGCGGAATTGCGCCGTAGTTGGATTATATCCATTCGTTATCCTCTACAGTCAATAGGCCGGATTTTTGTGTTTACTTCCATATTTTATGGATTATTCTTAAGTTCTCGTTATGTCTCTGGTGATGCTTTTCAATTAGGCGATCGCCTCGACTCTATTGTTATTGGCTACGTGCTTTGGACTTTAACGTCATTCATTCTAGCTAGTCTGGCGGGAGAGTTGCAAATAGAAGCCCAAACTGGGACTTTAGAACAACTTTTTCTCTCACGCTATGGTGCTACTAAGGTCTTTTTAATGCGAATGTTGGCTGATTTGAGTTTGCAGATAGTTCAAATATTCGGCATTCTGGTGATCATCATGATCCTAACAGGTAGCCGTCTCAACTTTCCTCCCACATTGCTTTTCCCTTTTGTTACTGTGGTCTTAGGGGCTAATGGTTTTGCTTTTGCATTGGGGTCGTTATCTTTAATCTTTAAACGTCTGCAAGAACTTTTAGGTCTGACGCAATTTCCGTTATTATTTTTACTAACCATACCCACCGAAAATTGGACAGGATCAGCCAGAATTTTAGCAGCATTCCTTCCCATGACTCCTGGTGCTGAATTACTCCGTGATTTAATGGCTAGAGGTGAAAGTTTGAATTTAACCAAATTATTAATAGCTTTTATCAATGGCGCAGTATATTTTGCCGTAGGATTATGGATATTTCGTCAAGCTGAAGGCAAAGCCAAGCAACAAGGAATATTAAGAGGCTACTAATTCTTATAAGTAATAATAAACTTATTCTGTAATTTGCCCCATTTACCACAAATTTTTATGAACTTAACACCAGACAGCAAAGTATTAATCCAGGGCTTTTCGGAATTTATTACAGCAACTCATATTACCCAAATGAAAGCCTATGGAACAAATTTGGTTGCTGGTGTGAATCCCGGATGTGGTGGACAGCAATTCTATAATCTGCCGATATTTGATTTGGTGGAGGAGGTGGTGGAGAAGTTTGGCACAATTGACACGGCGATTATCTGCGTACACCCATACCAAGTTTTAGATGCAGCTTTAGAGGCGATCGCCTCCCATATCAGCCAGATTATTATTATCACTGGGGGTGTACCACCCTTGGATATGGTGCAATTACTCCGCACAGCCGAAGCCGGGGAAACCTTGATAGTAGGGCCGAACAGTCCGGGAATTATTGTACCGGGAAAAATTCTCTTAGGTAGTCAACCTAGTGAATTATATACACCTGGCCCCGTGGGGATTGTCAGTCGCAGCAGTACCCTGACTTATGAAGTGGCGTGGGAATTGACCAAAGCAGGTTTAGGGCAATCAATTAGTGTCAGTATTGGTAGTGATGCGATCGTGGGGTCATCATTTCTGCAATGGCTGCAAATTCTCGATGAAGACGAAACCACAGAGGCCATTGTCTTAGTCGGTCAACCAGGGGGCGATAGTGAAGAAGCCGCAGCACGCTATATTACAGAAGCAATTGATAAACCAGTAATTGCCTACATTGCAGGTAGACACGCACCACCAGCTAAAAATTGGCGACAAACTGGAACTTTAGCCACAGTCATTGGACGTGACCCTAATTTTGGCACAGCACAAAGTAAACTAGCTGCTTTTCAAGAAGCTAAAATTCCAGTCGCTGAACGTCCTTCTCTGATTCCAGAATTAGTTCAAAAGGGAATCAAATTAGTTGAAAAGAATCACTAATTTGTTTCATGACTTACGCAAAAACTCTCTAAAATCCTTATACCCAACTTCCTTCAAGAAGTCGGGTATCTATATCGTCAAGGTTTTATGTTTAATTATGTTGACCTACTGATAGGAGAGTAATCAATTAGACTTTAAGCTGTTCTGAGGGCGACAATGGGGTCTAGCTGTGCTGCACGTCTGGCGGGAACGACACCAAAAAATAAACCAATAGCGCCGGAAACACCAACGGCTGTGGCGATCGCAACTGGAGAAATTGCGGCTTCTAAGGGAGTTATTACTGCTACGAATAGAATACCGCTCACACCAACTGTAGTGCCAACTACACCACCGATGATGGAAACAATCACGGCTTCAATCATAAACTGAAGTAAAATATCTTGTTCCGTTGCGCCAATGGCTTTTCTCAGTCCAATTTCTTGGGTGCGTTCGGTGACGGAAACGAGCATAATATTCATGATGCCAATCCCACCGACAAATAATGATATCCCGGCGATCGCAGCCAGCATAATGGTTAATGCACCTGTGATTTGACCGACGGTTTGCAAAGCATCCTTTTGAGTATTGATCGTAAAATCATCTTCATTTGTAATTTTGTGGCGTAACCGCAGTAAATTAGTAATTTGAAACTGGGCTGCATCTACACTTTCGGCATTTTTCGCTGAGACGACAATATAAGTTAACTCTAAGCCGTAGGGAGAAGTTCGCCCGACAATTCTGTTAGCCATTGTGATCAGGGGAATTAAAGCCGCTTCATCATAATTCACACCTAAATTTGCGCCTTTGCTTTCCAGTACGCCAATGACTTGAAAACTGGCGTTTTTAATCCGCAACTGCTCACCGATGGGGTTACTATTACCAAATAGTCTTGCTGCTAAGTCTGCACCCAGTACCACAACTTGGTTATTGCGCCTCATATCTAGGTCACTGAAAAACCGCCCGGTCGCAGTTGCAAAGTCACGCACCTCTAAAAATGAGGGAGTTGTGCCAATGATATTGACATTACTGTTTTGATTACCATATATGAGTATCTGCCGACTATTCAACTCTCCGGTGACTCCGGCTACTGTTGGGACTTGATTGGCGATCGCCAGAGCATCTTCATAGACTAAAGTTTTAGGGACATCGTTAGAAATGCGTTGAGCTGCTTGATTACCGGGAATCACAAATAAGACATTGGGTCCTAAAGATTCTAGTTGTCTGTTAACAAATCTTTGTCCACCTTCTCCAATCCCAATCATGGCAATTACCGAAGCATTACCGATGACAATTCCCAGCATAGTTAAGGCGCTACGCAACTTATTAGACAGCAGGGTTTTTCCTGCCATTTCCATACTTTCTAAGAAATTCATCGGCGGCGTTGCTCCTTATTATAGTCTGGTGGTGGGTTAACAAATACGCGATCGCCTTGTTGCAGACCTTGTAAAATTTGAGTTTTGTCTGCTATTTGCGCTCCAATAGTCACTTCCCGAAACTGGGGCTGATTTTGCCCATCTACAACTAATACCCCAGTTTGTCCTTGTTCTGTGACAATTGCTACCGTCGGTAACACCAAAGCATCACTGAGGCGATCGCCCAAAAAAGTCAGATCCACATTTAAACCAGAACGCAGTTCCTCTATCCCCGTATCCAGAGCTACCCGCACCTGAAAAGATGTTACACCTTGTTCTACCACCGCTTCGGGAGCAATCAACCGCACATTACCTTTAAATACCTGATCAGGATAAGCATCAGCCACAATTTCCACCTGTTGTCCCTGTTGGATTCTGCCAATATCTACCTCTGGAACTTGAGCCAGGATTTCCAAACCCTTCGCCACAGCCACAATAGAACTAGAAGTAGCCGAAGCACTAGTAGAAGCCGAAGTTGTGGGAGTCACAAAAGCACCCACATTAGCGTATTTTTGGGTAACAATTCCCGATAATGGCGCACGAATTACAGTATCTTGTAACCTCACTTCAGCCGCTTGAATTTGAGCTTTTGCCGCATTTACCCCTGCTACCAATCGAGCAATTTCCTCTGGACGACTGCCATTTTCCAACAATACCAAAGCTGCTCTGGCTTCAGTAACAGCAGCTTCCCTGACAGTAATTTCCTCATTGCGGCTACCACTTGCTAATAGTGATAAACGTTTTTCTGCTTCTGCTAAACTAGCTTTTGCCCTTTGATCTTCACTAATAAATTGTTCTAATTGGTCTTGAGAAGTTGCCCCTTCCTCTGTTAATTGCCGATATCTATTAACTCGTGATTGGGTGAGATTTACTTGTGCTTGGGCTGAATCTACCTGTGCTTTAACTTGGTCAATTTCTTGCAAACGATTTCCCGCACGGGCTTGATCTAACTGTGCCTGGGACTGGGCTAATCTGGCTCTGGCTTGGTCAATTTCTTGGGGACGACTCCCCGCACGAGCTTGATCTAGTTGTGCCTGGGCTTGGGCTAAATTAGCTTGGAATTGGCGGATTTGAGCTTCGATGTCACCCACATCCATCCGCGCCAGCACTTGACCTTGTTCCACGCGATCGCCTTGTTCCACATATAACTGTGCCAACACACCGGGATTTTTCGGGCTAATATTTACACTTTGAACTGGGACAACTTTACCACTGGCAGTAATCCTTAAAGTCACATCTTGTGCTTCTACAGGGACAGTTAATTCTGTAATATTTTGTTGACGATTTCTCTGATTTACCAAGTTATAGGTAATAGTTGTACCCACTGCTAGAGAACCTGCAACTATTAACCCTATGCCCCACCGTAGGGGATGTTTAACTTTGCCAATCAGGGGAAATTTTATGTGTGTAACCATAAATATTAGCCTACGAATAACACTTGGCTGGAATAGCCCGATTAAGCCAGTGGAGAAATTTTCAACAATTTGGGAATAAATACTAAATATTTATCCATAGATGCAGCAAGGTGAATTTCAGCTTCATAATTGCTTAATCTTTCTTCATCTTAGCTTTTAGTGTTAATTTATGCCTACATTTACTGGGTTAATTTTCCCTGAGTAATTAGATGGAACCCGTCAAGGTAACACTCCTTTGTAAATTAGCCAAAGCGCGATTGTAATTTAAAATCGCTGTGATGCGATTTCCTTCAGCTCTTGTCAAATCGTTTTCGGCAAAAATCACATCTGTTTGAGTTCCCACCCCAGCTCCAAAGCGTAACCTTGATAAACGCAGAGCTTCTCTAGCTTGCTCTAAACCTACGGTAGAAGTTTGGATGTTATCTAAATTTGACTGTAACTGCACATAGAATTGTTCCACATTAAAGCGAATTTGGTCACGTTGACTAGCAAATTGATTTTCGGCGATCGCAATGTTAACTTTTGACTGAGCTGCACTAGCTCTAGCAGCTCCCCCATCGAATAAAGTCAAACTGGCTTGAACTCCTACAGAATAACCATCAGTCAGACTGCTACCATCATTAAACCGATCTGTGATGTTGTAATTACCACTGACACCAACTTGGGGTCTTAGCTGTGAAATCGCTTGTCGGCGCTGTTGCTCAGAAATATTCCGTTGTGCTAGAAACTGTTCTAATTCTGGGCGGTTTTGAAAGGCTTGGATAATAGATTCTTCCAATGTTGGTTCCCAAAGTCCCGCCACTTCCACAGCATCTGCGGCGCTGACATCCACTGACTGCGACAAATTTAATAAAGCGGCAAAATTACGCCGGACAATTCGTTGTTGTGACAGAGAATTAGTCAGAGCTTGTTGAGCATTAGCGAAATTCACCTGAGACTGTAGGACATCAAACTGTGTACCCACACCAAATTCTTGTCGAGATTGAGCATCCCGCAAACTAGCTTGAGCGTTTTCTACCGCCGAGCGATTAATTCTGACTAGTTCATCAGCCTCCTGCAAATCGTAATATTGGGTAGTGACACTTAACTGAACTTCTAAATTTCTGTTCTCTACATTCAGTTCATCTATCCGTAGCCGTTCCTCGGCGGCGCGGACGGTAGCTCGACGATTCCCAGAGGTATAGAGGTTATAACTGATTTGTGCTTGACCAGTAAAACTAGTGCTTGTCTGGGAACCACTCCCAGTAAAACCCTCACCATTGTTATTTAAATTCGTGTTGACATTGGCATTGGGGGAGAAAACTGCTTGAGCTTGCCTTAATGCGGAGCGACTACGTTCTAGTTCTAAGACGGCTAACTGTAAATCCTGGTTATTCCGTTTTGCTAACTCCAAGGCTTCAGTTAAAGTAATGGCTTGACTGCGTTCAATTCTAACTTCTTCTGGACGAGTGGGAAACAGGAGCGGATTGGGACTAGGGTTGAGAGAATTGGGAGTTTGTGCCGCCACACTGGTAGTAAAAAACGGAAGAAGAGCGCAGGCTACAGCTAAACTCGGATAATACCGATAAAATAAGCGTAAATTCATATTTTTATCTAGGAATTAATCAGTTTTCTCAACAATTATAGAATCAGCCTACAATTAAACCATCCTGAACCCGAATAATTCTGTGAGTTTGGGCGGCAATATCTGGCTCATGAGTCACAATCACAATAGTAATACCTTGCTGATTCAGTTCGGTGAGTAAATTCATCACATCGTAGGAAGTCTCAGTATCCAAAGCACCTGTGGGTTCGTCTGCTAAAACTAAGGCTGGACGATTGACTAAAGCACGGGCGATCGCTACTCGTTGCTGTTGTCCACCAGAAAGTTGATTAGGACGGTTGGAGATGCGATCGCCCAATCCCACTCTTTGTAATGCTGATAATGCCCTTTCGCGGCGTTTGGCTTTGGGTAAATTAGCATAAATCATCGGTAGCATGACGTTTTCCAGGGCTGTAGCTCGTGCTAATAAATTAAATTGTTGGAAAACAAAACCAATTCTTTGGTTACGAATATATGCTAATTCATCATCATCAAAAGTTGTTAGATTTCTGCCTTCAAAAATATAGTTTCCATCTGTAGGACGATCCAAACACCCGACAATATTCATGAGGGTAGATTTACCAGAACCAGAAGCACCCATAATCGAGACATATTCCCCTTCTTCAATGGAGAGTTGAATACCTTTGAGGATGGGGACAGATACTTCTCCTAAGTTGTAGGTTTTAGTAATGGATTCTAGCCAAATCATTGTAGTCATATTAATTATGAATTATTTATATAGCTGGGGACTGGGGATTGGGTATTGGGGACTGGGTATTGGGTATTTAAAACTCAAAATCTTGCCCTCTGCACCTTCCACACCTCCTTGGCTGTTGCTATAAGTTTGGAGATGGAGAAACGAACCGCAAAGTACGCCAAGTACGCCAAGTCAAGAAAGGAAAGAAGTAAAAAAGAAAGTTATATTAGTCGCTTCTTAAGGCTGTAATTGGATCTAATTTGGAGGCGTTGCGGGCAGGAATTACACCAGCTAGTAAGCCTACGCCTAAAGATAATCCGAAGCCGGCAATGATTGATAATAAGGAAATTACAAAGGGAAAATTAAATACATTTGCCGCCCCAAAAGCTATCATCACCCCACCTCCCATGCCAATTAATCCTCCCAAGGTAGAAATTAGGATGGCTTCGGCTAAAAATTGATTGAGGATGGCTGAATTGGTGGCTCCTACGGCTTTGCGAATGCCAATTTCTCGCGTGCGTTCTACAACAGAAACTAGCATAATATTAGCAATTCCAATCCCACCGACTACTAGAGAAATTCCGGCGATCGCCACTACCATGACTGTAAATAAACCCACCACATTTGTAAAGGTGCTAACAATATCTGCTTGGTTAGTTAACCGAAAATCATCCGGTTGGGGGGGATAAATATTATGGCGCAGACGTAACAAATTAGTGACTTGAAACTGAGCCGCTTCTAACTTCTGTGGATCACTGGATTTAATTAAAATCCCATTTACAGAAATACCTGTGAGCGCATTGTTACCCACAATTCGTCTGGACATACTCGTCAGAGGAATAAAAACTTGATCATCTCGATCATTGGGGCCTTGAGAACCTTTAGCCTCCATTACCCCAATCACTTCATAAGGCTCTCCCTGAATGCGGATTCTCTCACCGATTACATTAGTATTTTGTCCAAAAAGAGTTCTTTGGACTGTGGGGCCAATAATAGCCACCTGTGTAGCATTATCCAATTCTTCCTGAGTAAAAAATCTCCCCTCCTGGGGAAAAGTATTTCTAGCTTCTGGATAATTTAAATCCGTCCCAAAAACCGTTGTAGAAGTATTTTGTTGACCATAAACAACTTGCGTATTCCGTTGCAGATAAGCCGAAACCACCTCAGCTGATGGAGCTTGGTTAGCGATCGCCTTTGCATCCTCCCAAGTTAAAGTGCTACTAGAACCCAACCCCTGACGAACATTACCCCCTCTAGCAGCACCAGCCAAAACCTGGATCACATCAGTACCCAAAGCTTGAATTTGTTGCTCAACACCCCGTTGCACCCCTTGACCCACAGAAGTAATAGCAATCACCGAAGCAATACCAATAATCACACCCAGCATAGTCAATCCCGTGCGTAACTTATTACTCCAAAGAGTTTCCACCGCCATTGATAATATCTCCCACAACGGCACAGAAATACTTCGTAAACCCTCTCCCCCTCCTTGGCGTACTTGGCGTACTAGCGCCCTGCGGGCATACGCTGCGCGAAGGCGCTGCGGTAAAAAACTAATCTTCACAATTCCCCCAAAATATCTATAAACTTTAACCTCAACTTAACGACGACCCCCACCCATACCAGGAAGTACCCCCCCTCGTGGAGTAGATTGTGGACGTGATCCCGGCGGAAAACTCAGTAAAACCTCCTCATCTCCCGACAAACCCGACTTCACCTCAGTAAACTGATTTTCTGTCACCCCAGTTTCAATGGGAGTAAAAACAGATTCCCCATCAGCTCCTAACACCAGGACACCCGAACCACCTTGTCGCCGCACAACCGCAGCTGTAGGAACCACTAAAGCATCTTTCACCTCAGCCACTTGGAACTCCGCTTCCACATTCATCCCCGACCTCAGTAAGCCTTCTGGGTCTAGCAGTGATACCCTGACTTCAAAACTCGTCACATTCTGCACCACCACAGCTTGGGCAGCAATTTGACTAACTTTTCCCGCAAAAGTCTTGCCTGGATAGGCATCAGCCTTAATCGTCACTGGTTGACCCAAACTAATTTGGGAAATATTGGTTTCAGCTAAACTTGTCACCACCTCATTAATAGAAGCCAAAGACAAAATCGACGAAGAAGTAGCAGACGATACATCACTACCAGCAGTTGTGGGAGTCACAAAAGCCCCAGGATCAGCAAATTTCCTAGTTACTAGACCATCAAAAGGGGCGCGAATTATCGTGTCATTGATTTGCGCTTCGATGTTTTGCAGGGAACCACGAGCAGACATCACTTGAGCGCGGGCTGCCTCAATATCTTCTCTTCTGGTTCCGGCTCTCAACAGTCCTACAGCCTCCTCTCTTTGCCTAACTGTAGCCCTGAGTTGGTCAATATCCTCTTGCCGTGATCCTGCTTGTAGCAAAGCCAAGGCTTGCTGGGTTTCATTGACTTGGGACTGGGCGCTGTCCCGCTCTGCACGGACTTGATTGAGCATCTGAAGGGAAATACCACCGGCATTGTAGAGTTGCTCATTGCGGCGGAAATTATCTTCTGTTTGATTGAAATTAGTTTGAGCGCTGTTTAAGCGGGATTCAGCTTGGGCAATATCTTGGGGACGATTACCCGCTTCGGCTCTCCGCAAATTTGCTTGAGCTTCCTCTAATTGTGCCTGAGCTTGAGCAATTTCTTGAGGTCGATTACCGGCTTCTAGTTTTTGGAGATTTGCTTGGGCTTGCGCCAGTTGTCCACGGGCCGAGGTGAGTTGTCCTTGGAGATTGGAATCATCCATGTAAGCAACAATTTGTCCCTCCTGGAGCATATCTCCTTCTGCCACCAACAATCTTTTCAAGATGCCGGAATTTTTCGGGCTGAGGTTAATTGACCGTTCAGGCTGGATTGTGCCATTTGCAGACACTGTGAGGGTCAGGCTCTGTCGTTCTACAGGCTGTGTTAGTAAGGTTTGTCTGGCTTGTTGGTTGGGACGAACTGCTAATTGGTAATAAACCGCATAGCCCACACCTCCCACCAGTCCCAGGATAAGTAACCAGGATAGCCAATGATGACGCTTCTTTGTGTTGACCTTGGTGATCAAATCTGAAGAATCTACTGCTTTTGGTGTATCAATTTTCATATAAAATTCCAGTTGAGAAAAATTACTAAAACTTACGCATAAATTAGGGAGTTAACAGTTTTAGAGAGTTTTTGCGTAAGTTCTGAGTTTCTTGGTTTATATATGGGATTCCTATGTGATTTCTGTTGGCGTAGCCTGCTCGTTGCGCTTACAACTAAAAAACCTGTTTCTTACTCCCTACTCCCCACCTACGCAAATAGGTTGAAAAATCAAACCGGATGACTATAAATAGAAAAAGGGCTGAGTTTAAGTGAGAGATGAATTAATTTCAGTATATGGTAAATATTATCTATCCAAAATGCTATTGGCTATCTATGACAAAAGTCACTAGTCAGTGTTTTTGGGAGTATGACAAAAGTCATTATTTTGGCTAATTTGAGAAAAAATACGCAAATATCAACCAAAAAAATTACCTAAATTCTAATTGGCTGGTGGAAAAATCATCTTAAGCAGTGGCGGTAAGGCTTAAGTCTTACTGTGTATTTTCTTTACCTAAAAGATGCTGTAATTGGGCTTTATGATTAACTTTCCCTTTATTCTCCAGCAGAGATCGTTTAAGCTAACTGGAAGATTCCTTGATTTGTGGCTAAGAGGCGATACTGTGCCTAAACATATTAGTTTGATTTCTCTTTTGGTGGTCTGTAGTTTGTGGAATATGCCCCAGGCAGTTCACGCGCAGGCACTGATACCGCATACACTGCAACTAGATGCAGAAAATTTAGAAAGACAAGGGTTGCAGTTAGCACAAGAAGCAGCTCAACTGGGACAATTTCAGCAGTTTGATCTGGCTTTACCACGGGCGAGATTAGCTAGTCAACTGGCTCCTAATAATGATCGAGTCTGGTTTTTACTGGGTGGGTTACATTTACAAGCCCAAGATGTTGATGCGGCGATGGCGGCTTTGGAAAAAGCTAACTCTCTGAATCCTGAAAATCCTGACATTTTCTTTGCTTTGGGTTCGGCTAATTTCCAGCAGCAAAAGTACCAAGCCGCAGCCGATCATTACAAACAGGGTTTAAAGTTAAAACCTGATTACCGAGAAGGTTTGTTTGATTTGGGAAATGCTTACTATATGTTAGGTCGATTACCGGAAGCGATCGCCCAGTACAATAAATCTTTCTCTCAAGATCAAAAATTTTGGCCGGCGATTAATAACATTGGTTTAATCAAATACGAACAGGGTGACATTGAAAGTGCTATGAAACAATGGCGCACTTCTGTTGAAATCGACAAACAAGCGGCAGAACCTTTATTGGCTCTCGCTGTAGCCATGTATAATCAAGGCGACCGCCAACAAGCTCTATCAATGGGTGAAGCTGCAATCCGTATTGATCAGCGCTATGCTAATTTGGATTTCCTCAAGGAAAATCTCTGGGGTGAAAGATTGCTATCTGATACCAAAATATTCTTAGAATTGCCCCGGATTCAAGCGGCTTTACAGCAATCAGACAATTAATTTAGCTTTGTGCTAATTCCTCACTCCTATGGGTGGGGAGTGGGGAGTGGGGAGTAGAAACAGGTTTGAAATCATCTATTTGCCAGGGTTTCAATATCACTTTATGTCCTAACCCCTTTGTCCATTGCTATAGCAGTGATCATGGGTAAAGCCTGTAAAAGTTGCTCAAGACACCATTTTATAGTACATATAGACTAGATAAATCGGAACTATTCGCCCAAAATATCAGTGGGCGAGTATTCCTATGAGAAGTCAGCAGTAGTTAAGGCATTGAATTAGGGAGAAGTGCAGTGATTTGTTCCACAAATTCTTGATGATCGACAATGGGTTTGGAGATGTAGCCATCAGCGCCGCTTTGCTTGAGAAAGTTTTCGCGATCGCCTTCCATTGCGTGTGCAGTTACTAGAATCACAGGTAAATTCGCCGTTTTTGGGTGGGATTTCAAGATTTGGGTAATTTTGATTCCATCCACAGACTGACCTTGGTAAACGCTTCTGGAGAGAGAAACATCCATTAATATCAAGTCGGCTTCTCCGGCTTCGGCAATTTGAATCACTTCTGCCACATTTTCTGTATGTTTGACATTAAAGCCACCGCGCTTAGTCAAGATTTTGGAAAAAACTCGCGCATTTATCAAATCGTCTTCAACAATTAAAACAGTTTTCATGACAATTTTATTTATAGAGTTAAGGGAGATGACACCCGCACAAAAACAGTTGTCTAACTCCTTTTGCACAATCAAATTGCCAACCCATTATCAAGGATAATACTACTGCTATTTATCCTTTAAAGATCAAAATTGTGTCAGGAATCCCATTTCATCCGTTATGCTGTGTTTGCTGCGGTGTTCAATTCAAGCGACTTTTGTGTAATTAAATTTCAGGGAAAAAACTCATGGCAAAACAGTTAAACCTTCTCCCTAAAGGACAGGTAATCACAACAGCCCTGCACACGGAGATGCAACGGTCGTACCTAGAATATGCCATGAGTGTAATTGTGGGGCGAGCGTTACCAGATGTGCGGGATGGCTTAAAACCAGTGCATCGGCGAATTTTATATGCCATGCATGAGCTGGGTTTAACGCCAGATAGACCCTATCGTAAATGCGCTCGTGTGGTGGGAGATGTGCTGGGTAAATACCATCCCCACGGTGATCAATCAGTTTATGATGCCTTAGTCAGGTTAGTACAGGAATTTTCCTGCCGCTATCCCCTATTGGCAGGACATGGTAATTTTGGTAGCGTCGATAACGATCCCCCCGCAGCGATGCGCTACACAGAAACACGTCTCGCCCCCATCAGCTATGAGGGGATGTTGGCGGAAATTGCTGATGAAACTGTGGAATTTATCGGTAATTTTGATAATTCCCAGCAAGAACCAACGGTATTGCCGGCTCAATTACCTTTTCTGTTGCTGAATGGCTGTTCTGGTATTGCTGTGGGGATGGCGACGAATATTCCTCCCCACAATTTAGGGGAATTGGTTGATGGCTTGATTGCGCTGATTGATCAACCGGATTTGTCAAATGAAAAGTTATGGGAAATTATCCCTGGCCCTGACTTTCCTACTGGTGGAGAAATAGTTGGTAATGCCGGGATTCGGGAAGCATATTCCAGTGGTAAGGGGGGAATTTTGCTACGAGGAGTGGCAAATATGGAGGAAATTGCAGCTACTAGGGGTAGTAAGCGGCGGACGGCAATTATTATTACGGAATTGCCTTATCAAGTGAATAAGGCTGGCTGGATTGAGAAGGTGGCGGATTTAGTAAATCAAGGCCGCTTGCAAGGAATTTCTGATCTGCGGGACGAAAGCGATCGGGAAGGAATGCGAGTAGTCATTGAACTCAAACGGGATACTAACCCGCAAGAACTACTCCAGAATTTGTATCATCAAACCGCTTTGCAAAGTAACTTTGGGGCGATTCTCTTAGCCTTGGTGGATGGACAACCCCGCCAGTTAAGTTTGCGCCAGATGTTGCAGGAGTTTTTGAAATTCCGCGAAGAAACCCTCAACCGTCGTTACAGTTACGAGTTGGGTAAGGCAGAAAGTCGCCTACATATCGTGTCCGGACTACTGAAAGCTTTATCTCAATTGGATCAAATAATTGACATTTTGCGCCAAGCTGCTGATGGTAGTACGGCCAAAATCAGTCTTTGTAGTCGCCTGGATTTGAGTGAGGCACAAGGAGATGCTATTTTAGCGATGCCATTACGTCGCCTCACTAGTTTGGAACAGCATAACTTGCAGCAGGAGTTTGAGGAACTCAGCACTCAAATTGCTTCATTGCAAATATTACTCAGCGATCGCCGAGAATTACTGAAGACACTGAAAAAAGACTTGCGATCGCTCAAGCGCAAATATAACAATCCCCGCCGCACTAAGCTATTAACCCAAAATAGTCTCAAGTCCAGTCAAAACAAAGAAACCGAAAAACTTGAAGGCAAAATACCCGAAATTCCCCTCAATTCCCCCCCTTCCCAACCAGTAGAGGAAGTAGTTTTAGAGTTTAGCCATCGGGGATATGTGCGTCGCCTCCAGGCGTCAGGCAAAAAATCGAAACTGGAAAACGGTTTACCGGATCATGACTTTATCTTCCAAAGCGATGTCACCGCCACAGATAAAGACTTGTTAATTATCACCAGTAGCGGCAAAGTCTACCCTGTAAACGTGGGAGATATTCGCCCGACTACTGGACGTTCTCCACGGGGAACTCCACTGATTACCATGCTCAGTCCTACGGCTCAAGGGACGCAGGAACCCATTGTCGGTCGCTTAGTGCTACCGGAAAATCTGGAAACTCGACAATTAGTGCTGCTCACCAAGGAAGGACGAATTAAGCGCCTGTCTTTAGGAGAATTAACTAATCTGACTCGTCGGGGAATTACTATTCTTAAGCTCAAGGAAAATGACGAATTGTTATTTACCCAGTTAACTAGTCCCAAGGAACATCTGATTTTAGCCAGTTCTGGCGGTAGGTTGTTAAAGTTCGCCGCCGATGATCAACAATTGCCGATGATGGGACGCACCGCAATGGGGTTACAAGCCTTGCGCCTGCTGAAACATCAACAGATGGTGGGCTGTGTCAGTGCTGGAGCAGAAGATCACTTGTTATTAGTGACTGAAGAAGGATATGCCAAACGTCTGCCTGTGAGTCATTTAAAACGGGCGGAAAGGGCTAATTTAGGCACACAAGCCCTGAAATTTGCGAGTAAAACTGATCATTTACTGGGTATGATTCAGGCGATCGCCTCTACTGAGATAGCACTAGTTACTAATAAAGACCGTGTTGTCCGTATACCTGTAGACACAGTGCCAATCTTAACTAGAGAAGGTCACGGTGAAAACATTCTTGACTTGCAGCGCGATGAAAGAATTATCACGGTAATGCCAGCCAAATAATTACTAATTCGTAGTGCCTCTTGCAGAGGAGCTACGCTAACGTAATTTGTAATGCCTCTTGCAGAGGAGCTACGCTAACGTAATTCGTAATTAGATGGGTACAAGCCCCCACAGATTCTAACTACGAATTACGGTAAAGCCTACGACGGCATAACTGCGCTTAAAGCGAAGCGCCTCTGTTCCCGTAGCGTTCCCCAGGAAAAGAGGCATTATCAATTACAAATTATTCTCAAAATTTTTTATTGGATGTTATAGTTATTAAGAATATATCTCAATAAATTTCAGGCAGCCGAGAACTTTCTGTAAATATACCCGGTGATAGATGTGATTTGCTTAAAACTAACTACGAGCAAATAAGTCAAGATTTAGCAATAAAAAATTAATTAGCTTTGCATTTCTCAACTTTTTTGTTATATTTATTTACATAAGGCAGTAATACTTCGTAAATCTAGTTTGGAGTGCTAACCATGACAAACGCAACAAACGTTAATGCTCCCGTAAGTGAAGATCGCAATGCTTGGCGTTGGGGTTTTACACCACAAGCAGAAATCTGGAATGGCCGCTTGGCAATGATTGGATTTTTAGCCGCAGCCTTCATTGAGTTGTTTTCTGGTCAAGGCTTCCTGCATTTCTGGGGAATTTTGTAAATTTGACCAAGAATAACGGGATACAAGCCCCGTACTTTTAGGACAGCTTTCTGGTAAAATTGGATTTAGTCACCATAGGGCATTGGGAGACTTTAAACGAACGTCGAGGGATGGTAAGACTATTTCGATAGCACAACCCAATGAAGCGTTAAGGAATCCTCTCTCCTTCAGGAAGAGGAGGTATGTCAATATAAAGAAATAGATAAATCAAGAAATAAAGAAAACCTGGTAATGATCATTCACTACCAGGTGATTCATTTGTCTAAAGCTAATGACTAAATTAGTAAAGCTACCGGATATATTCCTTCAGAACACTGTTACGATTCGGGTGGCGTAATTTGCGGAGTGCTTTCGCCTCAATTTGCCGAATCCGTTCACGAGTGACATTGAAAATCTGTCCAATTTCTTCCAAAGTCTTCATCCGACCGTCATCCAAACCATAGCGAAGTCTGAGGACATCACGTTCACGAGGACTGAGGCTGTCGAGAACTTTTTCCAGGTCTTCACGCAGGAGATTTTTGGAAACCTGATCTTCGGGAGTTTCACCATCAGATTCAATAAAATCGCCCAACCGAGAATCTTCTTCTTTACCGATGGGGGTTTCCAATGAAATAGGTAACTGGGCAGATTTAGCAATAAATCTTAACTTCTCGATGGTCATTTCCATGCGAGTAGCGATTTCTTCTTCAGTAGGTTTGCGTCCCATTTCTTGGGATAGCAGTTTGGTAGTTTTCTTAATCCGCGAAATGGTTTCGTAGAGGTGTACCGGGAGGCGGATAGTACGGGATTGATCAGCGATCGCACGGGTGATTGCTTGACGAATCCACCATGTAGCATAAGTAGAAAACTTATAACCTTTTTCGTGGTCAAATTTTTCTGCGGCGCGAATCAAACCGAGACTACCTTCCTGAATTAAATCTTGGAAGGACAAACCACGATTCATATATTTCTTGGCAATTGACACCACAAGACGCAGGTTCGATTGCACCATTTTATCTTTTGCCCTGCGACCAACGTGCAGGCGATAACGAAATGCTGGTAATGGGATTTGTACTGCTTCTGCCCATTCCCGGTATTCAGGTTCCCGTTCTAACTGTTCTTGCAGTCTATCCCGCACCCGTTCTAATTCCAACAAATCGGCGATTTTCCGCGCCAATTCGATTTCTTCGTCTGCCCGCAATAGCCTAATTCTGCCAATTTCTTGTAAATAAAGGCGAATCGAGTCTTCGGTGTAGTGCTTTTTCTTGCTTTGTGTCCGACGACGGGATTTAGCGGCTTTTCCAGACTTTGTGTCGTCCTCATCAGACTGAGGCTCTAAAAACTCATCTTCGCCATCATCGTTAATCAGCAAGTCCTCTTCTTCTTCTTCTTCTTCGACTAAGAGTTCCAACTCGAGCTCAGGCTGATTTATTATTTCTAGGTCAGGCTGATAAATGCTTTCGAGTACGTTGTTAGCCTGGTTCATGCCGCGTTCCTCATGCTCCTTGCAGAATCAATTACTCAAGATGTGTTTACTGCTCTTTTTTAACGAGCTAGTTAACTACCGAAAATAGGGTTTTAGGCTGATTTCCCGGAAGTCTTTTCGGAAGTTTTGCTCCTCTCTGGGAGGATTTTTTGACGTTATGTGCAGAGTCGCAGTTAATTGTGACTTGCCCATTGTAGTTAGAAATTATATGTGTTGCTATGACACACAAGTTTTAACTAATTCGTCTTCACAAAGATTGGTCTTGATCTCAAAAATCTACCCATCCAAATCAACAATATATGGTTGTAATATGAATGTTGGCATATTTTCTGATAAAGACTTTTTCGATTGTAGCCTGTTTCACAAAAATTGCACTCTTTTTGTGTATTAATCATGATGCCATTCTATAAAGTAAAGCCACAAATCACCAAAAGATATTGTTCGGGGTAGTCGTGCCGTTCAATTTTTTTCAAGTTTTCTGGCCTCTGTGTGGCATTATCTTTACATTCAAAGGAAAGTAGACTCGCTTTTACATACTTTTAGGTATGTTGTGCAACATTAATTACTTAGAAACCGTTTTGTTAATGTTAACTTAAGCGAGAAATATTAATGCACCCATTTTTACATTTCCTTCATAAAAGACTCAATCTTAAGGTTTTCATGAAGCTTCTTACAGCTTAAATACAGCAAGCATCGTCATGTCTTCCTCCAAAAACTTGACCGGAATACTGCCTAATGCCTTCACTAAGGAGTTGAGGCTGTGGCATAACCAGCCATAGGACAAAGAAAGGATTGAGATTTGAGTTATTGGTCTTATTCACACATTAGCGCATGGATGAGATTTCAACCCTATGAAAGTTGACAAACTGTTCTTATTGTATACATCGATATTTTAATCAATTCAGCAGAGATTTGTCAGTTGAAATTACAGATATCAGCCTACTGAAGCCAAATATTTCGATGATACAGGCAGGTTAATATCCTTCAACTGGTTACTACTAGCAGGTATTAGCAGTTTTGAATGGGGACATAGATAAGTGAGATGATTGATTGGGAAGTTACTTACACAGTCACCTTCAGTAATAAAAATGTTAAATATATTACTTTGAAATTGATGAAAATGTTGTGATCCCGTGATATTCAGTCCTGAAAATGTTGAGCTATTTCTCTTTGGTAGAAAAGATGTGACTTTGCTATTTCAGGATAACAAATGCTTTTTCAACTTGTGGGAGATATTCACCCAAAATTTATAGCGCGGTACTTTTGACTTTTACTGAGGTGCGGATACATTTAGAATATTTGGGTCATACTCACTTGACCCGCTCTAGGAAGTCATTAATTTCTGGTGAGCCAAAATCACCAGCAATGGGGCATTACTCCCCATAACTGGTAACTACTTAATATTAATTCTACATAAATATTGACAAGGATATATTTTTGTGTATTTAGGGGTCATTGTGAAAAAAATATGGTTATCTTAATTTAACCTTTATGTATTATATCAAACAATTTTTCCGGATTAAAAAGCCACCAAAAAAATTCCCCGGTTTTTGTGATAATTTTCTCAAAAATAAAACCGGAGAAATATTGTTTTTTGTTACTTTATGTGGTATTGGTGTATATTCAATTTTGGGGAAAATCAGGCGGTAAAATTACCTGATCAATAACGTGAACAATGCCGTTTCTAGCGGGAATATCTGCTTGAGTCACTTTAGCACCGTTAACAGTGATACCCTGAGTAGCATCACCAACATTAACTGTGACAGGACTACCTTCGACTGTTTTGACTTCTCCAGATGTCAGTTGACTGGAGGTAATTTGTCCAGGGATAACGTGGTAGGCAATGAGCTTGGCTAATTGGTCTTTGTTTTCTGGTTGCAACAGATTCTCTAAAGTACCTGTGGGTAGTGCTTCAAAGGCAGCATCAGTAGGTGCAAATACGGTGTAGGGGCCTGGGGTTGTTAATTGCTCTTGTAAACCTGCGGCTTCTATGGCGCGTGTGAGGGTTTGAAACTGTCCTTCTTTGGCTGCTGCTTCTGTGAGTTCTGCTAAGTTGAGGTCAGCAGTTGTTTCTACACGAGTGTCTGCAACGGGAGGAGCCGCAGGAGGGGTTACGGGTGGAGCTTCTGTGACTGGTTGGGCGCAGGCAGATAGAGTAACTAAACTACCTATACCGATTATATTTAACAGTATTTTCCCTATGGGCTTTTGACTGAATTTCATATTGTTGTGAAGATTCCGTTAAGTAGATAGTTACTAATAATAGTTAATAATTTTAGGGATATTGTCTCTCGGTCTGTGGGCAGAGCTTGAAAATGCTGAGATTGATCTGTAAATTTTAGTAAAGTAATTTGATGAAGTATTTAGATATGATGATTTTCATCTTTGCTTCTATCTGAATCTGGGTTTGAGGGAATTTTGACTAGTATTTTCATGGTGCTGGTGGCTTAATATATTTTCAAATTTCATCTGTCAGCAGTAATAAATGATTATTTTCAAATTTCTATATTTAGTTAAGAGTGGAATGGAAGTTATAAAAAACCCCACCCCTAACCCCTCCCCGCAAGCGAGGAGGGGAACTGGATTTACAGTTAAATTCGGTTTTTAGGGCTGCAAACCATTTTTGGATCAGGATGTGTGTACACGGTAGCGCAAGCGAGGAGGGGAACTGGATTTTTAGATATCTAAGTCTGTGAAATTGAGTTTTGAACCATAGGTTTCGATAAATTCACGTCTGGGTGCTACGCGATCGCCCATTAAAATGGTAAAAATACGATCAGCTTCGGCAGCATCTTCAATTTCTACTTGTTTCATTTTCCGGGATTCTGGGTTCATAGTAGTATCCCAGAGTTGTTGAGGCATCATTTCTCCTAAACCTTTGAACCGTTGAATGTTATAGTTGGCGTTGCTGGGAAGTGTCCCCAGGTATTGTTGCAGTTCACGTTCGCTATAGCAGTATTCATGATTCTTTCCTCGTTCTACTTTAAATAGTGGAGGACAAGCAATATATATGAAACCCTGTTCAATTAGTGCGCGCTGATATCGATAAAAGAAAGTTAACAACAGTGTGCGGATATGCGCCCCATCTACGTCAGCGTCAGTCATAATCACGATGCGGTGATAACGCAGTTGGGTGGAGTCAAATTCGTCTCCTTTCACGCCTAAACCAAGGGCTGTAATTAAGGATTGGACTTCGTTGTTTTTGTAAATTTTTGCGTCGTCTGTTTTCTCAATGTTAAGGATTTTACCACGGAGGGGGAGGATGGCTTGGGTACGGCGATCGCGTCCTTGTTTCGCACTTCCACCCGCAGAGTCCCCTTCCACAATAAAGATTTCTGACTCACTGGGGTCACGAGAACTGCAATCTGCTAATTTCCCTGGTAATGGCGATGATTCCAGTACAGATTTGCGTCGGACTAATTCCCGCGCATGACGGGCTGCTTCTGCGGCTTTAAAGGCTTGAATAGCTTTATCTAAAATTGAGTCGGCGATTCCAGGATGAAATTCTAAGTATTCACTGAGAACTTCTCCTACTAAGGAATCTACAATACCGCGAACTTCAGTATTACCGAGTTTGGTTTTGGTTTGTCCTTCAAATTCTGGATCTGGAACTTTAACAGAAATAACTGCTGTTAAACCTTCCCGGACGTGTTCGCCACTGAGATTTGATTCATTTTCTTTAATTTTATTCCGCTTGCGGGCGATCGCATTTAAAGTTCGAGTCAGAACCGCCTTCAAACCTTCGAGGTGAGTACCACCATCAACGGTGCGAATATTATTAGCAAAACCCAGCACGTTATCTGTGTAAGCATCAGTACACCATTGTAAAGAAACTTCTACTTGTACGTTATTGCGTTCCCCATGCACATAAATAATTTCTTCGTGCAATGGTTGCTTCTCACGGTTCATGTAAGCGATATATTCTTTAATACCACCCTTGTATTCGTAAGTTTCTATTCTGGGGGTATCGCTTTTCAGCAGTTCTAAACGGTGGTCGCCAAAGATAATTTTGACACCTGCATTCAGATAAGCCAACTCCCGCAGGCGACCCGCGATAGTGATGTAGTCAAACTCTATGCTATTGATAAAAATTTGGCTATCTGGCTTGAAATTAATAGAAGTTCCCGTTTTTCCCTGTTTATCCGGCTTGGCTTGCAGTTCAGTTACTGGTACGCCTCGTTCATAGCGCTGGACATGAACTTTGTTATCTCGCCAAACTGTTACTTCCAGCACATCTGACAAGGCGTTAACCACGGAAAGACCGACCCCGTGCAATCCTCCTGAAACCTTATATCCACCACCGCCAAACTTACCACCGGCGTGTAGTACGGTTAAAACGGTTTCTAAAGCCGATTTACCAGTTCGTGAGTGAGTATCGATAGGAATACCCCGACCGTCATCTGTGACAGTCACGGAACCATCAGCATTGATATCCACTTCGATGTGGGTACAGTGACCCGCTAAAGCTTCATCAATCGAGTTATCTACCACCTCATAAACTAAATGGTGGAGTCCTCGCGGTCCGGTAGTACCGATGTACATCCCTGGCCGTTTGCGGACGGCTTCCAGACCTTCCAGAACTTGAATCTGATCGGCACTGTAACTGCTCGTCATGAAAATTCTCCTGATGCGTGGGTTTAAAGTCGCCCAAAAACAAAAAAGTCAAAACACACCAAAATTGTAACACAAAAGGGTTACGGGCGACTGTGGAGCAATTTTATGACCAGTTTTTAAAGGGGTCTGACCCCATAATTTTTTTGATTTTATTGCCTGAAAATTTCCTATTGCCGCAATTTCTGCTGTACTTGATTGGGAATGAATCCGGAAACTCTCTATTTACCTGACGCTTGCTATATATATGTATATTTAGTTTTGTTGTCAAAGAACCGTAGAAATAAATGACTAGAAAAACTAGATAAGGCTTTAAGATCCTATCACAAAAGGTTTACTAGAGATGAAAAAGATGGAAACTGTAGAGTAATGACTAAATTGATTGTAATTTGTGGGGCGACGGCGACGGGTAAATCCGGTTTGGCGTTGAGTTTGGCGATGGAGTTAAATTCTGTAATTTTGAGTGCTGATTCTCGTCAGGTGTACCGAGAATTTGATATTGGGACGGCTAAACCCACATTGGCAGAACAAAAATTAGCCCCACATTATTTAATAGATATCTGCAATCCTACAGAGACGATGACGCTAGCAGACTATCAGGAACAAGCCCAAGGGTTGATTGCAACTCTTCCGGTTGAGCCATTATTTTTAATTGGTGGTACGGGTTTATACATTCGCTCTATTGTCCAAGGGATGAAAATTCCCAGGGTTGCACCTGATCAGGAATTGCGATCGCAGCTGGAATCTTTAGGACAAACGACGCTATACGGTATACTGCAACAAGTAGATGCGATCGCCGCCCAGAAGATTCACCCCCATGACACAGTGCGGACATTACGAGCATTAGAAGTATTTTACATTACTGGTTCCCCAATTTCCCAGCAGCAAGGAGAGAACCCCCCAGATTATCCGATTTTGCACATTGGTTTAGATTGCGATGTCGAAAAACTAAGGCTACGTATTCACAGACGCACAGAACAAATGATAGCGGATGGTTTCGTGGCTGAGGTAGAATATCTTTGTCAAAAATATGGTGCTGATTTACCATTATTGAATACTTTAGGATATCAAGAAATTAAGCAATATTTAGCTGGTGAAATTTCTTTGGATTCAGCAAAAGAATTAACGGTTTTGCATACGCGACAATTTGCCAAGCGCCAGCGTACTTGGTTTAAAGCAAATCCTAAAATTGAGTGGTTTGATGCAGATGCTCCTAATTTGTTAGAAAACGTTTGGCAACGAGTTGAAGAATTTACCAAAAATCCGTAGAGACATTTTATCAAACATCTCTACAAAGCCTCTAAAGACTATCAGGATCTATACCCATAGCCCTGAGTCTTTCTGCTAATAATTGGGCGCGTTGTTCGGCTTGTTCAGCACGTTGCTTTTCTTGTTCAGCCCGTTGTCTTTCTTGTTCAGCCCTTTCATCTCCAGTAGGTAAAATACTTCCATCCTGGTAACACCAGCGTAACCAGTTATCTTGTCTACCTTCAAATTCCCCTGACCACAGAGTTAAACCTAAACCTACTTGTTCTAGCCAAGTTTCTGAAGTTTCAAAATAACGCCTTCCCCTGAGTTCATAAATCCGTAATGCTTGTTCTCCTAATTGCTGATTTGGGTCATAGACAATATAGTAACTCGCCCGCATTTGCTCATAAATTTCTAACTTTTTACCTAATTCATCACCTTCTTTATTAGAAACCATTTCCATCACAACTTCTGGAGGTTTTGCAAACTCCCAAACCATATAACAACGATTTTGCTTATCCCACCAGTTTTCAGGTATTTGGACATCTAAGCTAAATAAAACATCAGGGACAATGGGTGGTTTTTTATAGGCGTAGTAAACACCCACATTAGCAGCTGCTAAAAAAGTCTGATTTTGTAAAGAACTGTAAAGAGAGCCAACTAATAAGCGTTGTTGTTTTTCAGATGCAAAATTGTCCACAGGTGTATCATCTTCGGTAACTAGTAGGTTGGCATCTGGGACATAGAAATCATCTGTATTGATGAGAATTTGCTCAACCATAATTTTATCCACTATTTAAGAGCGTTATTTCTAGCTTAATTGATTTGTGATGCTGCTACCGAGTTTTCCCAAACTATTGAATAACGCCAAAATAAGTGCTTTCTCACCTGCGCTTTCCCCAATGTGCTTGTATAGATTCGTCGTGCTTGTGATAGGGTAAGATACTTATCTGTGCGAATATGCTCTTTCATTGCTGCGGCTGCTTCTGGTGTTGATTGAATATGTTTATTTCTACTGATCTCAAATAACCAATTAAGAGGAACAGCGACAAAATCACTGAAGATATCTTGCATATTTTCATTTTGTAATAAATCCAAAATTACCAGCCTACCACCAGGTTTTAAAGCGACTTTTAGATTAGGTAACAAGTTTTCTAATGATAAATGATGAACTGTAGCAATAGAAACGATCGCATCAAATTGAGCAACAGGAAAGTCCCACTGCAAAACATCAGCCACTTGAAAATCAATATTTGTGTACTGTGTGGAATGTTCCTTGGCAACTTTAATCATATTGGGGGATAAATCAAGGGCAATGACTTGATTAACACCTTTAGCTAGAAGGCGGTAAAATTCCCCTGTTCCACAACCGATATCAAGGACTGTGTTACATTTTTTTGGTAATTGTTTCAGCAGAAAATGGTGATAGTGATTGTTGTGATTCCATCCTTGTTCGTCATGCAGAGCAATCTGATCAAAATTATTTCTGATCTTTTGAGTTAGGCTCTCATTCATCTTGCTACATTGTTTAATAGTACAAGATTGAATATAACTCACCTAAATATCACTGCGGTAAGCGTAGCCATGCCTTACGCTAAAGCGCTATTCTTGTCACAATGGTAATATATCTACCTCTAACTATAAAAAACTATGCTTATTCAAGAAAAAAAGCAATACAACTGGAAACCTATTATTAAAGCATTTGAGGCTATTCTTGGTAAAAATGGTGTGGTGCAACGTCGGGAAGAACTCATTACTTATGAGTGCGATGGTTTAACCAGTTATCGTCAACGTCCAGCTGTGGTGGTTTTGCCGAGAACTACAGAACAAATTGCTGAACTGGTGAAAGTATGCAATAAATACTCTGTACCTTTTATCGCGCGGGGTTCTGGGACTGGTTTATCTGGTGGTGCTTTACCTTCGGAAAATTCAGTTTTGATTGTCACTTCCTTAATGCGGCAAATTCTCAATGTGGATTTAGATAATCAGCGCATTGTGGTACAGCCAGGAGTCATTAATAGCTGGGTAACGCAAACTGTCAGTGGTGCGGGATTTTATTATGCACCAGACCCTTCTAGCCAAATTATCTGCTCAATTGGTGGTAATGTGGCAGAAAATTCTGGAGGGGTACATTGTTTAAAGTATGGTGTCACCACTAATCATGTTTTAGGCTTAAAAATTGTCACGCCTACTGGGGAAATTCTGGATTTAGGCGGACAAGTTCCGGAAATGCCTGGTTATGATTTAACTGGTGTGTTTGTGGGTTCCGAAGGAACTTTGGGTATCGCTACAGAAATTACTTTACGCATCCTCAAAAGTGCGGAATCAATTTGTGTTTTATTAGCGGATTTTACCAGTGTGGAAGCGGCGGCGGCAAGTGTTTCTGATATTATCAGCGCTGGAATTATTCCTGGTGGTATGGAAATGATGGACAACATTAGTATCAATGCAGTTGAGGACGTTGTGGCTACTAATTGTTATCCCCGTGATGCGACGGCGATTTTATTAGTAGAAATTGATGGTTTAGATGTGGAAGTAGCAGTAAATAAACAACGGGTGGCGGAAATTTGTCAAAAAAATGGGGCGCGGAATGTGACTGCTGCTAGTGACCTGGAAACTCGCTTAAAACTTTGGAAGGGTCGAAAGGCTGCTTTTGCTGCTGCGGGACATTTAAGCCCAGATTATTATGTGCAGGATGGGGTAATTCCTCGGACTCAATTAACTTATGTTTTGCAAGAAATTGAGGCTTTAAGTCAAAAGTTTGGTTATAAAATTGCCAATGTTTTTCATGCTGGTGATGGTAACTTACACCCTTTAATTCTATTTGATAATTCTGTGTCAGGTGCGTTAGAGAAAGTTGAGGAAGTTGGCGGGGAAATTCTCAAGCTTTGCGTAAAAGTCGGTGGGAGTATTTCTGGGGAACATGGTATTGGTGCTGATAAAAAATGCTATATGCCAGATATGTTTAGCGCTGCTGATTTGGAAAGTATGCAATGGATACGCCAAGTTTTTAATCCCCAGGGTTTAGCAAATCCTGATAAGATTTTCCCTACCCCTCGTACTTGTGGTGAAGCTGCTAATTCTATGACTATGAAGCAGTTTGAAGGGGTGGAACAATTTTAATTTGATCATCATACAGTAGTGGCAATAATCCCAGATACAGAACGCCATACTTCATTTCTGGGAAAGCTGCTGTATTCTATTTATTGAAATTGCATTCAGGTGTAGTTTCTATGATATTATGTCTACATATTCCGGAAAAATCGGATTTTAATTCGTAGTGAAAAGTATTGCTCTTAATTTAAGTCAAGCTCAGAAATGAATCGGTGGAATAGACGTGGCTTTATTTATATCCTGTGCTTGAGTTTAATGCTGTGCTTAACGGTTTTTTCTTTTCGTTCACAACCAGTTTTTAATCAGCAGAAAAGTTTAGCGACTCAAACAGAGATTCGTGGGGTTTGGCTAACTAATGTTGCCAGTGGTGTGCTATTTTTACCTTGGGGTATTAATCGCGCTATTAATCAGTTAGCGGCACTGAATTTTAACACGATCTATCCTGTTGTTTGGAATCGAGGGAATACTTTTTATAAAAGTAGTATAGCGAAAATTGTTACAGGTTCAGATGCTGACCCGATTCTGAATTTAATCCACGGTGGACAGGATGTTTTAACTAAGATTATTACACTGGCTAAACCTCAAGGTTTAAGTGTGATTCCTTGGTTTGAATATGGTTTTATGACTCCAGTTAATTCCCAATTGGCACAGCGTTATCCCCATTGGCTAACTATGGGTCAGGAAGGGATAAAATCTACTACAGAAGTTCCTCTAGAAGAAATAGGCGATAATTCGGCGCATAAACAAGCTTGGCTGAATCCGTTCCATCCCAAGGTGCGGGAGTTTATTTTGGCGCTAATTGTGGAAGTTGTGAGTTATTACGATGTAGATGGGATTCAGTTGGATGACCATTTTGGAATGCCTGTAGGATTGGGTTATGATCCTTTTACTGTGGATCTTTATCGCCAGGAACATAATGGTAAAAGTCCGCCTAGTGATCCTTTTAATCCCCAATGGATGCGTTGGCGTGCTGACAAGATTACTGAGTTTATGGCGGAAATTCATCAAAGTGTGAAGGCGATTAAGCCTGATGCTATTATATCGCTGTCGCCTAATTCACATAGTTTTGCTTATAAATACTATCTGCAAGATTGGGAAAGTTGGGTGAGAAGGGGTTTAGTGGATGAGTTGATTTTGCAGGTATATCGTAATAATGAAAGCAGTTTTATGACTGAGTTGGAACAACCAGCTGTGAAGTTGGCGCGCAGTCGGATTCCTGTGGGTGTGGGGATATTAACGGGAACTACTAAGACTCTTGTGAGTATTGCTCAAATTAAGGAGCAGGTGAATACTGTGCGCGATCGCAATTTTCCTGGTGTTTCGTTTTTTTATTGGGAAAGTCTATGGGGTAGAATTACGCCAGAATCAGCGCAGGTACGGCGGAATGTCTTTCAGAAGTTGTTTGCGGAAAGGGCTATGAGACCAGAGTTTGTCAACCCAGAGGGGCGCGGAGGTTAACGCCCAAGTATGGGGTATGAAAAATCTGAGTTTGGGTGTATACTATCGCTGGCGGGTGGTATATGGAGTAAAAATAGTGCGGCTTTTGGTAACGGTGATTTTACTGGTGTTGTTGGCAGGGTGTGGTACGATTGGGCTGCTACCAACTCCTGAGTTAGTCCAAAAGGCGATCGCACTCCAAGTTGAGCAAACCCAAGAAGAATTGAATCAAAAGTTGGATCTGCATTCTGAAAGTTTTGAAATTAAACGTTTAAGAATCCGTGAGGAAGAACCGTTAACTATTGCCAGTTTACCTGCTTTTCACGTGCGGGGAACCTACGATTTAATTCTGCACTTCCCTAATAGACAGTTGCAACAACTGCAACAACCTTTTGATGTTTATCTGCAAATTCAGCAAGAGGGTAAATCTTGGCGCTTGTTGCTTCCAGAAGAGGATAGCGCTGTAATTCCCAAAGGTTGGCGCAGCTATTTAATTCTTTAAGTTGATGTGCAAGTCTAGGAACTATCATAGGCTTGACGGTATAAATTCATAGATATAGCCATGATCGAGGTGATAGTTTCACCAGGGATGAGGCGATATGAATTTCAGCTTTTTTATTAATTCTACCTTACTGATTATCGTCGCGGTGCTGCTGGGTTTCGGTGGACTGCGATGGTTGGAAATACCTGCTGGTAGCTTTCTGGACTGGGTAATTGCGGGCGCAAGTTTTTGGTGGTTATTGGTAATTGTGACTGTACCTTGGAGTGTGCATTTTCAAGCTAAGGAAGTTTTAGCCGCAGCAGAACAATCTACAGATAAAGAAATTCCTGTAGATGCCAAACAAATTAATTATGTCACGGTTTTAGCCAAGCGATCGCTCTGGGTAGCCATTGCTTTACATTTATTTTCAGCAGTAGGTCTTTATACCCTAGCTGCTACTGGTATCAGTGCTGTGGGCTATATCAGTTCTGGTGCGGCTTTGTTATTAACCGTTCTGCGTCCTGCTATCCGCGCCTATGAATATCTTTATGCACGGTTGATGATGATTCGCCAAGAGTTTCAATATCCGCGTGAGGATGTCATGGAACTGCGTAATCGCTTTTATCAGTTAGAGGATACAGTCAGACGTTTAGAAGAACAACTTAACCCGCAACTCAGTTACTCATTACCTGCAACTCAGCAACGCTTGGCTGACGAAACGCGCACGGATTTAGCCAGCTTAAAAGCCAGTTTAGCAGAATTACGCGCTACAAATCAAGTGGAACACGAAAGTTTAGCTAGAGAAGCTAGAAGTGCGATCGCGCAACTTTCTACAGATGGGCAATTTCTTGACCATGTGCGGGAAATTATCCGCTTTTTTAAATCAGCTTAAATCCCCAGTGACAACATCACAAAAGTTTTGCTGACTCATACAATCTTTTCATCAATGAGAAGATTTTTGTGCCATAATCTAAATCTACTGACCACCGTCCAGAAATTTGATAAATTGATGGGGCAATTCCTCTAGTAATAAACCTAAATCTGGGGTCTACAACTTCATTTACTAAAGGTTCTAAACTAGCATAAGCCTTTAAATGTTGAATATGCGCTCTCACGCCAATTCTAGCACTAGGAAAAGATGCTGCTTCTGCACCTCCGCCAATAGAACCTAACCCAGAAAAGTTATTTTGCTCAGATTTTATCCCACCACCAAACCGTAAAAATCCTGTTTCTAAACACATTTGACAGAAAGCCAGATCATAGTTAACTCCTTCTGCATTACCTTCTTCCCGATACAACTTTGGTAAGTCGGCAAAATTTACCAAAGCGTTTTCATTGTTGTTTCTCAGGAATAATTGTAATTCTACTTCTGATGTAATCCCCCGCGACATAATCTGGTCAAGTTTATCAACACAAATTAATAAATTTGAGCGTAATTCAACTGTACGGCTTACACCATCCCAACCAATAACCACATTATAATCTCGTAAATCAACGGCTTTGATATAAACTATTTGTCGATAATTAATGCGATTCACATTTGGGGAGGTGGATACATCGATTCTCAGTTGATCTACTAAATCAATGGGAATGTAAGAATTGCCGTTAACTAATATTCCTTGCTCTGGATATTTCTGACCATTAATATTAATATTAATAGACGGATAATTTGGTTCTGTGGGAGTGACATTATTAGGGTTAATTACCCGACTCCAAGAGGCTAGACCATCAGCAATTCCCAAGGCAAAATCACGGCGACGATTTTGTAGCAAAAAGCGGTCTTCTGGACTGCTGAGAAAGCCAACTTGCATTAATAAGGATGGAATGGTGATTTGACGACAAAATGCTAAACTTCCCAAACCGCTTTCTGTATCCGGCCTGACACCTCGATTGGGTAATTGAGTTACACGGCGCAATAGCCCCATTAACACTAGTTCGCCATTATTCTTCCGCTCTAGATTATTAGCAATGTAATAGACAGCTGCACCCCTAACACTAGGACTACTAGCAGTATCAGCATGGATTTCTAGGGCGACATCTAACCGACTACCACGCGCATTAATCCAAGCGATGGTTTCGGCGGCGCTGAGGTCATCGGGAACGGCTAAAACGTCAAAACTGCGCCCCCGCAATTCTGTTACAATCAAATCCCGCAGCAAAATCATTTCTTGGGCTTCGGTTGTCCCCCCGGCGATGGAGCCAGGATCGATACCTGCGCCTTCTTTCCCTCCGTGGGCTGCTGAAATAAAAATACGTCCCATTGTCAGTATTTCCTCTAAAAATTAATCTGAAGCAATTTTATACATGATTGTTGACTTGGCAACAAGAATATAATACCTATCAGTGGGTAAATTCACAGCAGTCAAAGCTAAGAAGTCATCAAACAGAATGCAAATTCCCCGCTTACACCCAGACACAATTGAGGAAATTAAACAACGTGCTGATATTGTTGATGTTGTATCAGAACACGTAGTTTTACGCAAGCGTGGTAAAGATTTTCTGGGTTTGTGTCCCTTCCATGATGAAAAAACTCCCAGTTTTACAGTCAGTCAAAACAAGCAAATGTATTATTGCTTCGGTTGTCAAGCTGGGGGAAATGCCATTAAGTTTTTAATGGATGTGGGAAAACAGTCTTTTGCGGAGGTGGTATTAGATTTAGCACGACGTTATCAAGTTCCTGTGCAAACTCTCGCCCCAGAACAACGCCAAGAATTACAGCGTCAAATTTCTTTACGTGAACAATTATATGAGGTTCTGGCTTCTACTACACAATTTTATCAACACGCCCTCAGACAAAGCCAAGGACAAAAAGCATACCAGTATTTACAATCTCAGCGTCAACTCCAGGAAGAAACTATTCAGCAGTTTGGTTTAGGTTATGCACCCGCAGGTTGGGAAACTTTGTATCGCTATTTTGTGGAAGATAAACATTACCCAGTGCAGTTGCTGGAAAAAGCGGGATTGATTAAGCCGAGGAAGGAGGGAGGGGGTTATTATGATGTTTTCCGCGATCGCCTGATGATTCCCATCCGTGATCTTCAAGGGCGAGTCATTGCTTTTGGTGGAAGAACTTTGAGTGATGAACAGCCGAAGTATTTAAATTCACCAGAAACCGAACTGTTTAGTAAGGGTAAAACTTTATTCGCTCTGGATCAAGCCAAAGACGGAATTTCCAAGCTGGATCAAGCTGTGGTGGTGGAAGGATATTTTGATGCGATCGCCCTTCATGCTGCGGGTATTAATAATGCCGTAGCTTCTCTCGGTACAGCTTTAAGCATAGAACAAGTCCGGTTAATCCTACGTTACACCGAATCCAAACAATTAATCCTCAACTTTGATGCTGACAAAGCCGGTAATATCGCCGCCGAACGCGCCATTGGGGAAATCGCCACCTTAGCATATAAAGGCGAAGTACAACTCAAAATTGTTAATATTCCCGATGGTAAAGATGCTGACGAATATTTGTATACTCATACACCAGAAGACTATCAACAACTCCTAGCAAACGCCCCACTGTGGCTAAACTGGCAAATTGACCAAATTATTCAAAACCGCGATTTAAAACAAGCTACCGACTTTCAGCAAGTTAGCCAGCAGCTAGTAAAATTACTGCAAAATATAGATAATAGCGATACCAGAAATTATTACGTTTCTCACTGTGCCGAAATCCTCAGCTTAGGTGATACGCGACTGATACCCCTACGGGTAGAAAATCTGTTAACTCAAATTTCACCAACTACAGCCACCAAAAATAAACCTTCTGGTAAGAAAAATTTCACCCACTCCCCACTCCCCACTCCCCACTCCCCTCCTTCAAGCGATAAAAGTCTTTTAGAATTAGCAGAAGCTTTACTATTAAGAATTTATCTGCACTGTCCCGAACAGCGTCAAACTATTTTTAATACTTTAGAAGAACGGAATTTAGAATTTAGCTTGTCTCACCATAGATTATTGTGGCAGAAAATTTTAGAATCCACAGGAGAAGAGGTGGAAATTATCTCCAGTTTGCAAGATAGATATTTAGAATCATCGGCAGAAATCACCTCAATTTCCCATTTATTTCACCTCAACGAGAAAAGTCAGAAAGAAATACTGCGGACACCCCAAGCCGTTCAAGCTGCTGTTGCTTGTATGGAGAGAGTATTAATAGAAAAGCGCTATCGTTACTTTTTAGAACTGTGGGAACAAACCGATGCAGAAGCCGAACCAGAAAAATGGCAATCCTATTATCAATCTTTTTACAATGAAAAAATGAAACTACAAGAATTAGATCGTCAACGCCAATTTTCTATTACAGATTTAGTTTAATTTTGTGAATACCTTGCCAATACATTAAAATAAAATAACCCTGTATGCCTTAGCTGTTATGAGCCTAACTACTGCTAAACGCTTCACCATAGATGAATACCACCGTCTCGCAGCACTCGGTTTCTTTGCTGAAAATGACCGCGTTGAGCTAATTCAAGGAGAAATCGTCCAGATGGTTGCTAAAGGTACACCGCACTCGGTTTGCAATACCCGTTTGTATCGGGAATTATTTAAGCTGGTTGCAGAAATGGCTACTCTGAGAGGACAAGAACCAATTATCATCTCAGATGACAGCGAACCAGAACCAGATTTAGTCATTGTGCAGAATCGTCCTGATGACTATCTGGAAAATCATCCTCAGCCATCTGATATATTGCTGGTAATTGAGATTTCTGATTCCTCCTTAAAATACGACCAAGATATAAAATTACCGCTTTATGCAAAAGCGGGTATTAATAATTACTGGATATTTAATTTAATAGATAATTATCTAGAGTGCTACAGCGAACCTTATCAAGATTTAAAAGATAAATTTGGCTACCGCCACAAGTTAATTTTCTTGCCTAATGAGACAGTTAATTTACCCGTTTTCTCTAATTTAGTTTTGGATTTATCTCAGGTATTTCCAAAAGGATAGGTCAGGAGTTAAGAGTCCATATGCTCAACTCAATACTGAGTACAGTTCTCTCCACGATAAGGGTTTTCTCGACCACTTACGAGCGCAAGACCCAAGACTATGTATAAGGATAAGGATAAGAGTTTTTTCGACAACTTCTCAGGACTTCTTGTGCAAAGCTTTAACATTTCATAGTGAAATTTCTGTTCGTTGTCAGATAATGTATTTACCAATTTTTCTTGACCTATGGAAGCATGGTTTTGGCTCGTTAAATTTTCAACATCAGGAAGCAAATGTGACACCCCAAATAATTGTCCCAAAGGAGATGTTTTCATAAAAGCTTGCCTTTTGGCGTGAGTCATAGCAACTTTGGAACCTGCTTTGATTTCAGTGCTAGTCAGATGGTTTTGGCACTCCACATTCGCCTTCTTGTCGCTGACAGAAGACTGCTGCTTTTTGTCGTGAGAATCTGAAACCATATAAGTCTTCTCCAGGAGCGCTCGGTGCGACCCCAACATATTCCATCTCTATCTTATATCTGTAGTATGCCACAGCTTCGTCTACAGCTGACAGAATTACTAGCGGATCGTCTGGTTCTGTTTGACAAGATTTCAATCCAACTTTTATTGCATACCAGATTAACCATTTACCGATTGGTTCTATAAGCCTTTCAGCCACCTCACCTCGACTTGTAGGATGGGCTTCTATATGTTCAATTTCTAGGTACTTGGGAAATCCAGGATAGGGATAAAGACCATATCTCACTAATCCCCATACTTTACCTTGATAAACCAGTTTGATGATATTTTGACACTCAAAACTAGTATTTTGCCATAGGCTTAACCAGTCAAAATCCCAATAGACTCATCCGCGAATCATAAATGCCTACCAGGAGAGAGTGACAAGGAAT
>NZ_CAWUOL010000013.1:0-74571 GCF_963923915.1 Nodularia chucula CCY0103
TTCTTGGGACAATGCTTAATTTACACGACTTTCAGCCTTAACTGAACCGTATTGACTTATAAGTTTTTAGGTGGCAATAGAGTAAAAATTGGTAAGGGAATCTATCAGTTGTTTCAGTCCAGAAACATTGAGCGAACAATCAAAATTTTTAAAACATCCTCTAAGATGGGCTTCGCCTGCAATTATCGATCTTATAATCCCCCGAATAAAATTCGGGGGATTATGTCAATATGGTATGCTTGATCTCTGTACAGGACAAAAAATAGAGAAAAAGCTTGCAAGTATTACAGAGAAGGGGTTTCATAGAAAGTTACCACACAATCAAAGAAACCCCTATGAATCAGATTAACCTATTAAGAGATACACTCAAACCACACTTGGGATGGCATGGGGCGAGGTTAAGCTTTCTAGCATTATTTTTAATATCTCTATTCAGGGTAAAAACAGTAAACTTGGTAGAATTAGCAACTGGATTTCGGAACTCTGCTCAGACGGAATCGAATTACAAGCGATTACAACGGTTTTTTTCGGGATTTTGATGTAGATTATGTAGTCATCGCCAAAATGATTGTGAAAATCATGAAAATTCCCCAGCTTTGGGTGTTAAGTATTGACCGGACTGAATGGCGTTTTGGGTCTGGGGATGTTTAGTTTATGTGGCTGGTTTACGTCTTGAGGATGGTAAGTTATTAATTCTCAATTAGGTATGATTCTCCACAAACTATGATTGCTGACTATGGCCGTCGTTGGGGCATTGAAACTTTGTTCGGTATGTTTAAAACTCGTGGTTTTTGTTTGGAATCTACTCACTTTATTGATGCTCATCGATTGAGTAAACTTTTAGCTCTACTCGCATTGGCTATGTCTTGGACTGTTAAAACTGGGGAATGCTTACATCAACACCGACCGATTAAAGTTAAAAAACATGGTCGAAAACAAAAAAGTGTTTTTCGTTATGGTTTAGATCATTTACGTTCTATTCTTCTTGATCTCGACTTCAATTATTATCCCTTTCTTCACTCCTTACAATTTTTGTCCTGTACTTAGATGCTTGATACATGGTTACTTGCTATATCAAGCACAATTTACCCTAGCTATAGTTATTAAGAATTGTAAAAAAGAAAGGATTATTGTAAGTTTTTTGCTGTCTATAAAAGCCTTGTAAATACCTATGAAATCACGGAAAAAATAATATTTACCAGCAACAAGATCAGAATTTACACGGATATATTTATAGCCATATATAATTAAAATAAAAGTATGGATAACTAAATCTTAACTTAATTTAAATGGCAATTAGACGCGAGTAAACAGAGAGAAAATTATCCCCCAGGTAGAATTTTGTTTTGAGGATCTCTCTGAAAAAGCGCCATCAACTACTACATACAAAAGCATAAATTGGCAGCTATTTAGATAACTTTGCCACATTTGTTCTGGATGATAGAGATTTTAACCAGCTTGCTATATGGCTAGTTTGGGTGTTTGAAGGGTTAATCCCAGGAAAAAGCTATGACCCACCCGGAAGTGATGACAACAACTAATATACTCAACGAATTTAAAACTTGTACAGAACTACAATACAATGGCTATCTAAACATTACAAGTAACAAAGGGAACCAATGGACTTTTTACTATCGTCTGGGAAGGATAGTTTGGGGGACAGGTGGAACCCACCCTTTTCGGCGGTGGCGGCGCAATATGGCGCAATATTGTCCTCAAATTGATGTGGATAAGCTAAATTTACGCCAAGAAGATATAGAACTTAATTACTGGGATTATCGCATCCTGGAGATTTTATATAAAAGGAAAAAAATTGATCGAGAACATATTCATGCTTTTGTAGAAAGCATCATCGCAGAACTATTGTTTGATTTAGGTCAACAAACAAACTTTGTGTCTGCACGTTGTTCTCGCCATCAAGACATTGTTTTAGAAACACCAATGAGTTTCACCAGCGCCAACGTCTCTATGAAACACATGGAAGAAGCCTGGAGGATTTGGTCAGAAGCTGGCTTGGCTAGTTTTTCTCCCGACTTAGCACCAGTGTTACGCAAACCAGAACAACTCCGCCAGCACGTGAGTGAGGGTGTCTACAAAAACTTTGTAAATTTGATTAATGGTAAATACACTCTGCGAGATTTAGCCGCCAAAATGAAGCAGAATGTGGTACCTGTCACCCGTTCATTACTGCCTTATATTCTCAAAGGTATCATTGAATTGGTAGAGGTGCCTGACTTACCTTTGTCAGTTACAACAGTTAAAAGCACTCCTGTTTCCCCGCAACCACAAAAATCAAATGGGCCATTAGTGGCTTGTATAGATGACAGTCCCCAAGTTTGTAAATTGCTAGAAGAAATTATGAGCTCAAATGGGCTGAGATTTATCAAAATTGAAGATGCAATCCAAGCTTTACCAACTCTGATTCAAAATAAACCAGACCTGATTTTTTTAGATTTAGTCATGCCGATCGCTAATGGGTATGAAATCTGTACTCAACTACGCCGAGTTTCAGCCTTTGCCAACACACCCGTGATTATCTTAACCGGAAACGATGGTCTTTTGGATCGAGTCCGAGCTAAAGTCGTCGGTGCTACGGATTTTATGACTAAGCCTGTATCCTCAGATAAGGTAATGAGCGTGGTACGAAAGTACTTACCTGTCAAGGCTAAACAACCGCCAGCGAAAACCCGACAAAATCCTGCTGATTTAAAGATTTGTCATTAATATCTGCATGGTTGGTTGATCCAAATTAGTTCTCAAAATATACCAGGATAATTTGGTTGATGATTTCTGATTTTCACAGGTTGGGCTGATGTCAATTTTGGGATTAATTAATCATCTCCACCTTTATAGGTAATCAAAAAAAATAACCATCCATAGCAGAACATGGAGCATGATCTAAAAATCTCTCAGACAGACAGATTTTTCCCACTTCCTACTCCTTCCCCACAGAAATAAATCTATACATATAGGAATCATATTTGATTTCTGAAAAACACGTAGGGTGCTATATAGCCCAAGGAGCATGGCTCCGCTAAAGCGAAGCGTAACGCATCATCCTGAAAGCCTTTGGTGCGTTATGACGTTCCGTCTAACACACCCTACAACAGCTAGATTTTTTCAATAATCAAACTGTAGTCCCAGATCAGATGAAAATACTATCTAGAATATAAATTTTATCAAACGTAGTAATTTCACTGATCCAAATAGCTAGATTATCCATCAAGATTGAGTGGAATTACCACTTTGTATTTGTTTAAAATAAACAAATATTGTGGTTTTTCCCAGATGAGAACCAATTTATAGGTGATTACCATGAATACCGTTTTAGTAGTTGAAGATGGTTTGACTGATATGGAAATCATCAGTCGTTATTTACAGCAAGCCGGTTATAAGGTTATTAGTGCTACTAGTAGTGAAGAAGTTCAGGGTAAAATAGACAGTAATAAGCCAGATGTGATCTTTCTGGATGTGATTTTACCTGGTAAAAGCGGCTTTGAAATTTGCCGAGAATTGAAAAATAACCCCAGCACTAGCAAAATACCGATAGTTTTTTGCTCTACTAAAAATAGTGATGTGGATAAAATGTGGGGAAATATGTTAGGCGCAGAAGCGTATCTGGCTAAACCTATTAATCAAGAAGAATTAGTCATAACTCTGAAAAATTTGTTGAGATGAAACTGTTCTATTTTGACTGACACTGATTATCTATATCAAAGGATGCAGAACTTTGGAAACTAAGGAAAAATTTTTAAGTTTGAATCTGGGTGCAAAAGATACAGCAGTTATTTCTTTAGAAAAAATCACAGAAGTTTTTCAAGTTTCGTTAGTTGATATCTGTAGTGTTCCCCAAATGCCTAATTGTGTTTTGGGTATCTATAACTGGCGTGGTGAGATGCTTTGGTTGGTGGATTTAGAAGAAATGCTGGGTTATGCACCACTGTTACAAGGTACAAATTCTCTCTCTCATCTGATGGCTGTTGTACTGGAAAGGGAGGGTAAATATTTAGGTTTATTGGTGCGATCTTTGATGGATATTGAATGGCTAGATATTAATCAGATTAAACCTGTATCTGCGGAGTTATTCTATCCAGCTATGTCACCTTTCTTGAAGGGATACTTTATTAATGATGGTGACGAAATGATTTTAAGTTTGGATGCGACAGCGATTATTCAATCTCCTATGTGGGCTATTAATAATTAATTCTGTTTTTTGCCTACTGACTACTACTAAAAACTTTTGAGGTGCTTGTAATGACTATTTCTTATCAAAACAGTTACGAAGATGAATCAGCAACTTCTGTACAAGAGTTAGAAAATCAAAATGGGGGAAATAATATTGGGAATATTACTAATGATGCCATGTTGGAACTGAATGCAATTTCCCAAGAGTTTAAAAATTGGCGGCGACAGTTGCAAGAAATTACAACTCGAATGCGTCAAGCTTCAGATATGGATACGCTGCTACAGGTGACTGTAACACAACTGCGGTCAAAAATTCTTTGCGATCGCGCTTTGGTCTATCAGTTTACTAATCTAGAAGCGGGTACGGTTTTATCAGAATCTCGAACTAGGGGTTGGACACCAACTTTTAATGAAAATCTTCCCGGTATTCTCTTTGGTTCATATACTAGTGAAGACTATTTAGAACCTATCGCCATTAACGATATTAATCAGATCCAGGTGACACCTTATCAAAAGCAACTGTTAGAAAAATTCCAAGTTCAATCTAGTTTAAGTGTGCCGATTTTAGTTCAAGGTAAAGTTTGGGGCTTACTAGCTATTCATAATTGTGCCACAGTTCGCCAATGGCAAGAAACCGAAACAGCACTTTTATCTCAAGTTAGTACAGAACTAACTTATAGTTTACAAAGTTTTGAATATCAAAAAGAAATCGAACAGCAAGCACTAGCTAAAAAATCTGTAGCTAAGGTTATTGATAAGATTCTGCGGATATCAAACTTGGATCAGATTTTCAATACTACTACTCAAGAAATCCGCCAATTATTACGATGCGATCGCGTCGGTGTTTACCGCTTTGAACCTGACTGGAGTGGTAAATTTATCTCTGAGTCAGTGGGTGAAAATTGGATAAAAATGGTGACACCAGATTTTAAAATGGTCTGGGAAGATTCACACCTCCAAGAAACCAAAGGTGGACGTTACGCCAAAGGTGAAAGCTTTGCAGTCAATGACATCTATCAAATGGGTCATGCTCAATGCCACATTGATATTTTAGAACAATTTGACATGAAGGCATATATAATTGTGCCGATTTTTGCTGGGGAACAATTGTGGGGTTTATTGGGAGTTTATCAAAATTCTGGCCCTCGTGAATGGCAATCCTGGCAAGTCAGCTTTTTAAGTCAGGTGGGGTTACAATTGGGTGTAGCTATTACCCAAGGTGAATATCTCGAACAAGTGCAGACTAAATCTGAACAATTAGTCCAAATCGCCGCCCAAGAAAAGGCGCTGACTAAGACAATTAACCGGATTCGCCAAGCCTCAGATGTAGACAGTTTCTTCCGAACCACCACCCAAGAAGTCCGCCAATCATTACGATGCGATCGCGTCGCTGTTTATCGTTTCAGTGAGGATTGGGGTGGTGAATTTATCGCGGAATCAGTGGGTAACAATTGGGTGAAATTAGTCGGACCCGATATCAAAACCGTCTTAGATGACACCTATTTACAAGAAACCAAAGGCGGTCGTTATATCAAAGGTGAAAACTTTGTGGTAAATGACACTTATGCTATTGGTCTTGCACCTTGTCACATTGAAATATTAGAACAGTTTGAAGCCAAAGCCTATATCATTGTTCCCATCTTTTTTGGTGACAAATTATGGGGCTTGTTAGGAGCTTATCAAAATTCTGGGACTCGTGAATGGCAATCTTGGGAAGTTAACTTTTTAACCCAAATTGCTCTCCAATTTAGCCTCGCCAAATCACAAATAGATTATCTCGAAGAAGTACAGGTAAAATCTGAGAAATTAGCTCAGATCGCCGAACAAGAAAAAGCTGTTACTAAGATAGTTAACCGCATTCGTCAAACCTTAGAAGTAGAAGAAATTTTTAAAACAGCTACTCAAGAAATTAGACAATTACTGCGATGCGATCGCGTCGCCATTTATCGTTTCAAGCCTGATTGGGGTGGTGAATTTATTGCCGAATCAGTAGCTCAAAATTGGGTCAAACTAGTAGGCGTTGATATCAAAACCGTTTGGGATGACACCAACCTCCAAGAAACCCAGGGAGGGAGATACGCCAAAGGCGAAAGCTTGGTAATCAATGATATCTATCAAGCAGATCATTCTTCATGCCACATTGAAATACTAGAGCAATTTGAAGTAAAAGCTTATGTCATAGTCCCCATCTTCTCAGGAGAACAACTATGGGGCTTATTCGCCGCTTATCAAAATTCCGGCCCTCGTGATTGGGAAGCATCCCAAGCCACCTTATTAGCCCGCATCGGTGACCAACTAGGATTAGCATTACAACAAACCGAATATCTGCAACAACTACAAGCTCAATCAGCCAAACTAGCAGAAGCCGCAGGCAGAGAAAAAGCCGCCAAAGAACTCCTACAACAACGGTCTATTCAACTCCTAACAGCCCTGAGACCAGCCCTAGATGGAGATTTGACAGTCCGCGCCCCCATTACCGAAGACGAACTAGGGACAATTGCTGATGCCTATAACAATACACTGCAAGCCCTGCGGGAAATAGTTATCCAAGTACAAGGTACTTCCCAAAAAGTAGCTCAAACCTCCAATACCAGTAACGCTTCCCTAGCCAAACTGACAAATCTCGCCCAACAACAATCCCAAGAAATTACCACCGCACTAGGCGATATTCAACAGATGGTAGAGTCTACCCAAGCAGTAGTAACTAACGCTGACTTGGTACAGTTAGCCTTGCACAAAGCTAACCAAACCGTAGAATCTGGAGATGCAGCCATGAACCAGACAGTAAAAGCCATCCAAGGAATTAGGGAAACCGTCGCCCAAACTAGTAAAAAAATTAAACGTCTCAGCGAATCCTCGCAAAAAATCTCCAAAGTCGTCAACTTAATCAGCAACTTTGCCACCCAGACAAACGTACTGGCGTTGAATGCAGCCATTGAAGCCACCCGTGCGGGTGAATATGGTAAAGGCTTCGCAGTGGTAGCCGATGAAGTTCGTTCCCTATCTCGCCAATCAGCCGCCGCCACCATTGAAATTGAAAAATTAGTCCAGGAGATTCAAGCAGAAACTGGAGAAGTAGCAGTAGCAATGGAAACAGGGATTCAGCAGGTAGTAGAAGGTACAAACTTTGTCAGTGAAACCCGCCAAAACTTAAACGCCATTGTGTCTGCAACCGCCGAAATCAGCAATTTAATCGAGCGCATTACCGCCGCCACCCAACAACAAATGGGTCAATCTGTCACAGTAACCGCATCTATGCAAGATGTGGCAGAAATTGCTAACAAGACTTTTACAAAATCTCAAGAAATTACTGCTGTCTTGCAAGATTTATCAGGAATGGCACAAGATTTATTAGCAACTGCTAGTAAGTTTAAAGTCAAGTAGTTAAGAGGGGAGTGGGGAGTAGGGAGTGGGAGGTGTGGGAAGTGTGGGAAGTGTGGGAGGAAAGATTTTTGGCGTTGCTGATTTTAAATATGAATTAGGCTCACGCAAAGGCGCAAAGGCGCAAAGGTAGTAAGAAAAAGAAAGGTGATTTTGGCATTTCATACTTGAGTTCAGCAACGCCAGATTTTTAGTTTCCCATCCCTAGTACCCAATACCCAATACCCAATACCCAATACCCAATCCCCAATCCCCAATCCCCAATCCCCAATCCCCAATCCCCAATCCCCAAACAATTATGATTACAGACGCTGAAATTCGAGAACAAGGCTATATGTATTTTCTGGAAGAAGCACCAGATTTATTACATACTATTGAACAAGAACTTTTTACCTTAGCAGAAGATTTTAGTATTGCTAAAGTGCATAAGTTAATGCGGGCTAGTCATACCCTCAAAGGTGGCGCTGCTAACGTGGGGCTAGAAGTTATTAAGATGATTGCCCATTCTTTAGAAGATGTGTTTAAAGCTCTTTATAATCCAGATGTGGTACTGGATGAGGAACTAGAAACACTCTTAATGCAAGCTTATGAATGTCTTAGCCTCGCCCTCAATACACAAATTACCGAAACTGCTGTTAATAGTGAAGGACTTTTACAAAGATCGGCTTTAGTTTTTGCTCAATTACAAGAAAAACTCGGTGATGCTTATGGAGATGAAACTCATATTCCTACCTCTGAGGAATTGGGTTTTGATATTGTCAAATCAATCTTTGAATCAGGTGTAAATCAGCGTTTAGATAATCTGGCTGAAGCTATCCATAATCCCCCCGATGATGAAGAATTTATAGAGTTTTTAAATTCTCAAGCTGAGGTGTTTTTGGGGTTGGCAGAATCTTTGAATTTACCTGGTTTGCAAGAAATTTCCCAAACAATTATCACAGCCCTGCAAGCTAATCCCCAGGAAGTACATCACATTGCTGAATTAGCTTTTATAGATTTACAGCAGGCTCAAAAAGATGTCTTGGCTGGCGATCGCACCTGTGGCGGCGCACCCTCCCCAGATTGGCAAAAAGTCACAGATGTCATAGACGATCAGTCATTTCCATCTACTGAAAACTTTCTTAGCAACTGTGAACAATTTTATCATTTTTTAACAGCATCTAGCAATACTAAAAATGAACAAATTAAACCCACAACAGCTAAATTATATTTAAAAGTAATCTACCATATTTTTGGTTGGTTTAATCATCAAAAGCAAATCCCCAAAGAAAACCTAGAGTTATCATTACTTATTCCTAAATCAGATGCAGAAAACCAAATAGATTATATTACTAATTGGTTAAATGACTTTTTACATTTTGTCGAAGATGAAGAAGATAGCTATAGCCTTTGTCTTTATCGTCACGGTGTAATTTTAATTATTCTTCTAGCAGTTGCTAAATTTCAATATAAATCTGATAAAACCGCAGGCTATCACCTCTTAAGTCACACTTTACAAACTCAAATTCGGGAATTAGCCAAAGAATATAAAAACTATCCCCCAGTTAATAGTCAAGAAAAAAATTGGCTAGATATTTTTAAGTTAAGACAATTACTAGTTTTTCAAGAAATTTCCCCTGCTGACTTACACATAAATCATGGGTTAGTAGAAGAAATCTGGGGAGGAGGAGAAGAAGAATCTGACAAATCCTTAGCAGTCAGTGAAGAGGTGGTTGCAGATATTGTAGAAACAGAAATTGCTGCTGCGCCTATACAAAATCAAGCAGAAATACCAGATAAATCTGCATCCCCCGAAACTAGAAATTATCGCAAACCGACATTTATTCGTGTAGATGTCGATAGATTACAACGCCTGAATTATCTTGCAGGAGAATTACTGATTTACCAAAAACGCCGCACCCTCTATGATGAAAAAATTCAGGAAATGTTGCAGCAATTATTGCAGCAATTTAGCCGACATCAAGATACTTTACATCAATTGAGAGATTTACCTTTACAGATGCAGAATTTCAACTCTCCATCTACACAAAATTTTGCCTCTGTGAAATTCGACTCTCTAGAAATGGATATATATACAGACTTTCATCTGTCTTTGCATGAAGCGATGGAAGAAACTATGCAATTACAAGAAACTACCGAATCCCTAGAATTACTGCTGAAAGAAGCTACGCAAATTAGTGATCAAAAACATAATTTGGCTTTTAGTATTGTTGATAATTTAGTAGAAGCGCGGTTATCACCTCTGGGGACTGTATTTAATCGCCTACCGCAATTAGTGAAACAATTAGCCAGTGTCTATCATAAATCGGTAGAATTACAGCTAATTGGAACAGAGGTTCTGGTTGACAAAGCAATTGCGGAAAAACTTTATGAACCTTTGCTGCATTTAGTTCGTAATGCTTTTGATCACGGTATTGAATCTCCGCAAATACGCCAAGAAAGCGGTAAACCAGAACAAGGAATCATCGAAATTTGTGCCTATCATCAAGGTAGTCAAACGGTGATTTCAGTCCGAGATGATGGTAAGGGATTAAATTTTGAAAGTATCCGTCAGAAGGCTATAGAACTTGGTTTTATTGCTGATGATGATTCTAGAGGCTATTTTTCTCACGCGGAACAATCCAAACTGTTAGATGTGATGTTTTTTCCGGGATTATCTACGGCTGATCAGGTGAATGAAGTTTCTGGGCGGGGTATGGGGTTGGATATTGTCCGTTCTCAGTTACAAGCACTCAATGGTTCCATTTCTGTGCAGTCTTTGCCTCATCAAGGTACAACTTTTATCCTCAAAATACCTTTTTCTATGACTACTGATACATTAATGTTAGTCCAGGCGGGGGGGGTTGTTTATGCCCTACTATTGGAGAGTATTGCTAAAATTTTGATTCCTTCTACTCAGCAAGTTAAGGAGTTTGAAGGTAAACGAGTTTTACATTGGAATACAGATGAAAATGAAAATATTATCAGTTTGCATCGTTTATCTGAGTTGATGGACTATCACGGTTCTTTGTCTCAGCGTGTAAGTTTACTAGATAATCCTTCCATGACTAATGATGTGGGAGTGATGAAAAATCCGGTTTTGGTACTACGGCAAAATCAAGGGGTTTTTGGTTTAGAAGTTGATCAAATTATTGGTGAACAAGAATTAGTAATTAGACCTTTAGGTAATGCGATCGCACCGCCCAAATATGTTTATGGTTGTAGTAGTTTAGCCAACGGTAATCTGATTTTAGTAATTGACGGTACTCTACTGCTAGAGTCTAAGGCTAATCCAGCTAAGTTGGATCTTCTGGCACTACCAACATCTGATCATTCACAGTCCCCAACCTTGGTGATGTCAGGATCTCCAACCAATGTACCTTTATTATCCGCCTCTGCGCCCACAGATACCCCAACACAACCCAGTAAGTCTTTAGAACCACATCGCAAAACTGCCAAGGTGATTTTAGTGGTGGATGATGCGATTAGTCTTAGACGCACTCTTTCTCTAACTTTAGAAAAGTCTGGTTATCAAGTTCTACAGGCACAAAATGGTGTAGAAGCTATAGAACAATTACAATGTCATCCAGAGATTGAATTAATTATCTCAGATATAGAAATGCCCCGGATGAATGGTTTTGAATTGTTAAGTAGTCTCCGTCAAAACCCCACTTACGTTAACATCCCTATTGTGATGCTGACTTCTCGCAGTGCAGACAAACATCGTCAACTTGCTGAAGAATTGGGTGCAAATGCTTACTTTACTAAACCTTATTTAGAACATGAATTGCTCTCTACTCTCAATAATTTGAGTCACCAACAAGAGTCTGATTCTAAGGAAGCTAGTAACTGGGGAAAATCTGTTGCTATATAACAATACCTTTGCCAAAATAAGAGGTTAGAACGATTTTGGCAAAACTGGCAAAATCACCCATACATAGGCATTTCTCTAAAAAGGTAGTTTTTCATCTCAAACGCTTATACTGCGGTTAATACGTTAAAAACCCCTTGTGAGAAACCTTGAAGGAATTTTTATGACCTATTGTTGTTGCCAAGCCTCAAAGAAATGGGAATTAATGGTTAATTCATAATCAACTCACCCTCGTAATTTGGCGAAGGTATTGTAATAATAAAACAGCTTTCTTTTTCTGCATTGGTTTGGTGAATCGTTATAGTTTTTTCCCACACATCCCACACATCCCACACTCCCCACTCTTAATGATTTTCTCTAAATTCACCAAATTTAATTAACAGGGCGATCGCTATACTGACACCAAAGATTAATGTCATACTTAAAGCTGAACCAAAGCCCCAATTTTGCGTAGCTCCGAGAAACTGGTTATAAACTAGGCGCGCTACTGTCATACTAGAAGTTCCCCCCAATAATTCTGGTTCGATAAAATCCCCTAATGCGGTGATAAAAACCAACATTGTCCCAGCAATAATTCCTGGCAAAACTTGGGGTATAGTGACTTTGACAAAGGTTTGTAGGGAATTTGCGCCTAAGTCGGCGGCGGCTTCTAATAATCGTTTGTCTAGTTTTTCTAAGGAAGCATAGAGGATTAGTACCATGTAGGGTAATAAGCTATAGCTCATGGCAATTAATACCCCTGGCATTGTGTAAAGTAATTCTACAGTGGGTAAGCCTAAACTACTGAGAATAGTGTTGAGTAAGCCAGTGGGACGTAAAATTGTCATCCAGGCGTAGGAACGCAGTACGGAGGATGTCCATAAAGGGAGGACAAAGCCTAATAGCAGCAAGTTTCGCCAACGCTGGGGTGACATTTGAGCAATCCAATAGGCGACGGGAAAGCCGAAAATTAAGCAAATGATTGTTGTTCCCGTTGCTAGTTGTAGCGATCGCGTGATAACTTTCAGGTATAACCGATTTAGTATCCGCAAATAGTTATCTATTCCACTCGGATTGACTATATCCCCTGGTCGAATATCGGGAACTAGACTCAATTGCCAAATTAATAGTGTGGGTAGCACTAATAACAATAGTAACCATATTCCAGAAGGTGCGAGAAATATGAAAGGTTGTAGCCAATTAAAGGGTTGACTATTGGGTGTTTTAATCTGGGCAATATCACCGGATAAATTGATTTCAGTAGGGCGATTTTTGGTAGACACAATAATTATGGAGATAGAATATTAGCTAATAGTTAATTCAGTCCAGTAACGCTCATAAATTTCTTCAAAATCACCCACTGGTTGAATACGTTCACAATTTTTGAGGATCTCTTCTGGAGGAAACCAACTAGGATTATTTTGAATATCTTTGGGTAATTGTTCAAACCCAGCAATATTGGGAGTCGCTAGGCTGAGACGTTGACTAATACTGGCCGCTACTTCTGGTTGCAACATAAAGTTAATCCAGGCGTAAGCACCATCTAGGTTAGGTGCGGTTTGGGGAATGACCATAGTATCAGTCCAGAGTGAAGAACCACTGCGGGGAATTATATATTTAAAGCGGGGATTTTCCTGGGTAATGCGGATAGCATCTGCGGAGTAACACATGGCTAAGGTTAAATCTCCGGCTAATAGTTGGTTTTGCCAAGCGTCAGTGTCAAAAGAGGCGATGGCGGGTTTGAGTTCTACTAATTTTTGATAGGCTTGTTTGAGTTGGTTTTCGTTTTGGGAGTTGTATGAGTATCCCAACATTCGTAATACTGCACCCATGACTTCCCGGACATCATTTAACAAGGTGATGCGCCGATTTAATCGTTCTTGATTTTGCCAGAGATATTCCCAATCTTCAGGTGCATCGGGGAGTTGGGCGGAATCGTAAATAAAGCCGGTTGTTCCCCAGTTAAAGGGGATGCTATGACGGTTATTGGGGTCATAACTGGGATTTTGAAATTCTGGAAATAAATTATTTAAACCGATGAGGCGGTCATGATCAATTTCCCTCAGTAAACCATCTGCTTGCATCCTCTGCACCATATAGTCAGATGGATAAATGGTACTATAGGCACTACCACCGCCTGCTGCTAATTTGGCCAGCATGACTTCATTGGAATCATAGATATCTACTAAGACTTTGATGCCAGTTTGGGTAGTGAATGCTTCTAGTAATTTTTGATCTGAATACTGTGTCCAAGTGAAAAGATAGAGTTGATCGCTGCGTGTAGATATGGTAGTGGATTTGACATTACCTAGTCTCCAACCACAGCCAGCTAGGGATAAACCGGAAAGTGCGGCGATCGCTTGTAAAAATTGCCTTCTGTTATTCATGTTACTACTGATTAATCGCTACACAATCACTTTCTCCCCACCATGCATAAATCGGGGTGTTCCGGTCTGGTAAGTTCCCCAGGGTGTTGGGTTGCAAAACGTTAATGGTCACACCGTTAGTTAATTCCACTAGATAATTAACATGAGTGCCTAAATACATCACATTTCCCAACCGTCCTTCAAAGCAGTTAGTCAGGACATGGGGGCGATACAGTGAAAGTTGAATTTTTTCCGGACGGACACTCACCACTACTGGTTGAGATAATTGACATGGGGTATCTGTATTGCGGTGAGTAATGATTTTTAACCCAGCTTTTGTCTCAATTTCTACTGAGGAAGATTCTACATGGGTAATTTCCCCAGGAAATAAATTAGTATCACCAATAAAATCAGCGACAAAGGATGTTTGGGGCTGTTCGTAAATTTGCCGCGGAGTACCCACTTGTTCTATTTTGCCTTGATTCATCACGGCGATGCGATCGCTCAAAGACATAGCCTCTTCCTGATCATGTGTCACCATAATGAAAGTCAACCCTAAATTTTTATGTAAACTCGCCAACTCCACCTGCATTTCTTTCCGCAGTTTTAAATCTAAAGCCCCCAAAGGTTCATCCAGTAGTAACACAGTAGGACGATTCACTAAAGCCCTAGCTAAAGCCACCCGTTGCTGCTGACCACCAGATAGTTGACCGGGAAAACGCGATCGTAAACTTGCCATTTTTACCAGCGCCAAAGCCTCTTCAACTCTAGATGTAATTTCTGATTTGCGGAGTTTTTTTTGTAAGCGCAGTCCAAAAGCAATATTATCCCAAACATTCAGATGATTAAACAACGCATAACTTTGAAAAACCGTATTTACAGGTCGGCGATAGGGCGGAACATGAGACATGGGCTGACCCTGAATCAACACCTTACCCGCATCAGTCATTTCAAACCCAGCTATTAACCGCAGGATAGTAGTCTTACCACAACCAGAAGGGCCTAAAATGCTAAAAAATTCTCCCGGTTTGACATCTAAATCAACTCCATGTACAGCAGGTTCTTTGTTAAAAAACTTAAACACATGACGCAGTTCCACATCTAGAGGATGAGACTTTGTGATTTGATGCTGATTTTCGGCAAATGTTTGAGCCATAATCTTCAGTAGAATGCGCTGATATTGAGTAATTTTTCTGCTTAATTTAATCTATTAAAACTGATAATTCTGTACTTGGGATTGGAGAATCCATAGATTATGTAGTATAAAAGATTATTGAAACTTCAGCATAATCCTATACATATTTCAACTAATTTAGAAAACTTACTTGTCCTATGACCTTCTGGAAACCATCCCCACTGGGCGGAAATCAAAATAAACGTACAGTTGGGCGAAATTTTCAGCCCATATTTTTAATTTTATTTACCCTATCGATGACCACAGTCATCAGCCTCAGATTAGCATACTTACAAATTATCGCCGGAGCAGAATATCGTTCCCAAGCCGAGTCTAACCGGGTGCGGATAATTCCCAAACAACCAGAAAGGGGTAATATTTTTGACCGGAACGGCAAACTTTTAGCTAGTAACCGTTCCCCCCGTTCAGTGTACCTCTGGCCTATGACCCATACTCAACCAGGGTGGGACTCTGTGGGTTCCCGTCTAGAGAAAATTCTTGACATCCCCAAAGAGGAAATAGCTACAACATTAGAAGAAGCAGGCCCCAACTCTTCCTCCTTAGTGCTGATTGCGCGGGAGTTGACGGAAGCCCAAGTTACTGCCATCAAAGAATATGAAAACGAACTGCAAAATGTAGAAGTCCGGACTTCATCTGTGCGCTATTACCCTGAAGGTCAAGTATTAGCCCATATCCTGGGCTATACGCGAGAATTAACTCCCGAACAACTAAAAGAAAGGCGTGATTCCGGCTATCGATTAGGAGATGTCATTGGTCAGATGGGGTCTGAAAGGGCTTACGAAAATCTTTTGCGGGGTGAATGGGGTGGACAGGAAATAGAAGTCAATGCTGCCGGTCGTCCTATCCGCATCTTGGCAGATCAACCAGCAATACCCGGTGATGATATTACCTTAACCATAGATTTAAATCTGCAAAAAGCCGCCGACAAAGCCTTGGGCAAGTATAAGGGTGCTATTGTGGCACTAGACCCCAATAATGGTGAAGTTTTAGCGATGGTGTCTCGCCCGACCTTTGACCCCAATATCTTCTCTAAACAAAAACTCAGCCAAAAAGATTGGGAATCTGTGCAAGGTGCTAACCATCCTTTAGTTAATCGCGCTCTCAGTGCTTTTCCTCCCGCCAGTACCTTTAAAATTGTCACTACAGCAGCTGGGTTGGAATCAGGTAAATTTTCTCCTAATACCGTTCTGCAAACCTACGGTTCTTTAACTATTAGTGGTCAGAGATTTGGAGAATGGAATCACGCCGGCTTTGGGCCTTTGGGTTTTGTCGGAGCAATGCAGTGGAGTAGTGATACGTTCTTTTATCAAATTGCTCGGTCAGTGGGTGGACCGACTTTGATTGAATGGACGCGCAAATTTGGATTTGGTGAAAGAACAGGTTTTGAATTTACCACCGAAGAATCCAGAGGTTTAGTCCCAGACGATGAATGGAAACGCCGGACGCAAAAGATGCCTTGGACTATCGGCGATACTATTAATATGTCAATTGGTCAAGGTGCTTTATTAACTACTCCTTTGCAAGTTGCTGTGATGTTTGCAGTACCGGGTAATGGTGGCTACAGAGTCCAACCTCATTTGCTCAAAGATAATCAAGAAGCTAAAAGCTGGCGAGAACCTGTGAACATGAAACCTGCAACTCTGAAAGTTCTCCGCGATGGACTCCGGAGGGTCATTACTCAGGGAACTGCTCAATCTTTAAATAAGCCCACTCTGCCCCCTGTAGCTGGTAAAACTGGAACAGCTGAAGCATGGCAAGGTAAAGTGAAAAGAAATCATGCTTGGTTTGGTGGTTATGCACCGGCGGATAAACCAGAAATTTTGATTGTGGCTTTTACCGAACATTCTGGCGGTGGTGGTGGTAGTCTGGCTGCACCAATGGTTTTAGAAATCTTAGAAGACTATTTCCAACGCAAATATCCTGGGAAGTTTCAGCCATAACTCAGCGTCTTTAGACCTGAGAGTGTTAATGTCTTTATCTCACACCTGATGAATCTGAATAACCACTAGGAGGTTTTTGATCTGATGGTGGTTGATAGGCTGTAAATACGGCAGAGTTAAAAATCAGGGTAATGCTTAAAACACAAATAGCCAAAAATTTTGCTGGAAAAAGTTGGTGCAAGAGCCTATAAATACGAGTCATAATTATTATTCCTACGGCATTGCACTGGCGAAATGAACCGAAAACTTGGTAAGTTTGACTTTTTATCTAAATAAACAACAGTGTTATTATATTTACTGAACTTAATTATACATTAAAGCATATTTAATTCCTTAAAAGTAACTTCATTATTTATAGGACTTACGCACACTCCACCAATTCTTGGCGTACTTGGCGACTTGGCGGTTCATTAAGTTAAGCCTTTTGGTAATTTCTGCGTAAGTCCTAATTTACTTATTATCTATTTTTCACCAATTCTTAGGATTAACAAAAGGTTAAAATGGTGGGCATTTTCTCATATTATAGGGACTAGTACCGCAAGGCGGAAGTCAAAAGTCAAAAAGCTTATAATATAGTCTTTTCATGGATTTTGAATGGTCTGTTTATTTACGCCGACTTGTACTGGGAAGTCGGTATTGAGTATTGGGTATTGGGAAGTAAGAATCTTTCCCCACACCTCCCACACCCTGCCATAGCTGCGCTTACCTCCACCAAAATTTGGATCGAGTCCAAGATAATTCACACAGATAACCTTGAGGAGAAAGACCGACTCGCCGAAATTTTCCTTTGAGTTGGTGAGCTAAACTTTTTAACTGTTGGCTTCCCTGACCTTCTTTGGCTGAGTGGGTATTGAGTCCATCATCGATAATTTTCAAGGTGTAGCAGCCTTCGGATGCAGAACAAGTTACTTCTAGCCGGGTAACTCCTGTGGCGTGCTTACCGACATTACATAACGCTTCTTCTAAAAATCTGCATAATCCTCGCTTGATTTCAATATTTAAGTATTTTTCATCGATGGGATCAAAGTTGCGGATTTTGATTTTGATGGTTTGAAAACAAGGTAAATCTCGCTCTAAGGTATAACTGTAAACTTGGTAAAGGATTTCATGAATAGGATCTTCTAAGTTGAGAATTAGACTGTTGCCTAAATAGAGGCTGGTATCTTGGGTGAGGGGTTCTCGTTGTAAAAATTCATAAATTCCCCGCAGTTCTTGGTTTAATTTTTCAATTTCTTTTTCTAGTTTTGGTAGTAATTCTTCTATGGGTAAATCTTGACTGCGAACTAGCTTAAGAACTTTTGCTAGGCTTTGGAGGGGTCCGTTATGAATTGTTTCAAATGTGCGTTGAATGATGGACTGGCGGACTTGGATTCCACTTTTCAATAGGAAATCATGTTGATATAAGGCTGTGAGTTCGATACTATTTAAACCTAAGACAATTAGGGCGGGAATGATGGGAACCCACCAACCCCAGGTCAGCAGCAAATAACTCCATAGCGCTAGGAATAAGCTAGCTAAACTCAAAAATAGTAGATTGGTTAAGGGTGATTTAGTCAGTCCGGCTATGATAATTCCTAAACAACCCCAAGCGATAATCCACAGGTATTCCCATATATCAGCCCATGTGTTTAATAGGGGGCGAGAGTCGAGGACTGCACTAATAATTTGACTGACGCTATGAGCTTGGATTTCGACTCCATAGACTCTTCCTGTGGCTGGTTTGCTGGATCTAACTCCGCCTGTGGTGATAAAGTCTTTACGACTGGGTGCAGTGATGCCAATAATTACGATGCGATCGCTAATCCACTCAGGATTAAAATTGTTGTTGATGATATCTGTCAAAGAGACAATTCTAAATCTGTTTTCACCACTCCGAAAATTTAGTAGTGTCTGCACTCCACCAGCATCAGTGCGGATATATCCCCCAGAGTTGGGTAAAAAGCGGGGTAATTCTGTCTTACCAAATCTCATGGTAGCGCGATCGCGGGTACCATTTTCTAACTGTAAAACTTCCGCAGCTAAATAAACCTCTGCCAGACGCAAAGACAACGATAACTTGTAGGCTTCCGGGGTTGGTATCCCCAACAAAATACGTCTTAATTTACCATCACTATCGAGAATTTGATCAGCAAAACCCAATTGTGTCGGTGGTAATGCTGGTGGTGGGGGAATTTCTTCTGGTAATACCTTTTCAATAGCAATTAAATTGGGAAATTGTTTAAATGCTGCAACCAGTTCACTATAACCAGAATAGACTGGTAAATCTCGATAAATATCTAGACCAACAACCCTGGGGTGATAACTCTGCAATTTCAATAACAATGCTGCCAAGTCCCCATCTGAGATGGGATAATTTTTCAAATAACGGATATCATCTTCATTAATCCCCACAATTAAAACCCGCTCGTCTCTGGGTTCTTCAGGGCGTATCCGCAGAAAGTTATCAAAAGCCAGCCACTCCAATGATTGCAATGCACCTGTGAACCGCAGGATAATTACTAAGGCAATCATCACCATTCCTGGTAAAGTCCCTACACGCCAAATACCAATTGCTTCTTTGATTTTTATCCACGCACCAGGACACATAAGTTTTTGCCATCCACTGGAAATTTCCGGCTTGCATACAGTTTTTTTGGTGAACGTTATCACCTAATCAATCAAACCTTTGGCTCTAGCCTGCATTTCTGTTTGAATCCGGATGTTTCTGCCTTCTTCGGGATAAACTTCTAAAGCGTCTTGTAATTTACTCCAATAATGACGCACCATCCTTTCAGATACAGACATCCGTTCCGCAATGATTTTGTCTTGCAATCCTTCTTCAAATGCCAGAGTTAGCAGTTGGAGCCACACCGGTTTTACTTCTAATCCCGCATAAATACTTTTGATGTCTTTAGTATGAGTTAATCCCTGCAATGCCCAATCTACTCTTGTTAACATTTCTCTAGTAGTCAGGCTTTTATCAGCGACGGTAAAACCTCCTTTATGATTCTCAATGTCAGGCTGAATCCTCACCAATGTCCTCACATGGGCGCTTTGAACTACTAAATTGAGGTTTTGATACTCTTTCATCACAGTTCTCAGGAGCTGTAAACCTGTATCCGCTTTTGCGGTTGTTCCTGGGTGTTCTGGTATGAAAAGATCCATCACTACTACATCAGGTTGGAAGGTTCTAATTTGATGTCGAGCATTTTCAGCATTGATTGCTGTCAGAATTTCCGCATCAGGATAATGGTTTTTTAGTACCGCAACTGTTCCGCCTAAAACTGATTCGTGGTCATCGATCACGAGAATTGTGATTAATGCCTTTTCTACTACAGTTGTTGCCATAATTTATACTCTAATAGTTGCAACTGATACTAGTTTGATTTCCAATTCACCATGCCGAAAGCCTGGGAATTATTAGTTGATAGACAAATCCACCAAAATCATGGCAGTGTCTAAACTATAACAACTATGACAAGTACACAAATAAAAGTCTCTGAGGTTTACTTAGTACAAATCCTCTCAAGACTTAATTATTGCAGTGTGATCACGGCTACTAATATAAACGTGGTGATATTACTCGTCAAGGCGCACTAATTAATTGATACAATTGATCCTTGACAGATGAGTCAGATGATCTATAGAAATACTATTTGATTTTTGTTGGCGTAGCTTGCGCTTTGCACTTACGATTCAAAAGGCTGTTTCCTATTCCCCACTCCCCACCTAAACAAGCTATCAGAATAGCTTTTTCCCGATACTTACCAACAAAAATACCACATAGCATTCAGGTCTTGACTACGGGAAAAACAATTTCCCCCAGTTAAGAACCGAAAACTTGCAGACAAATAATCTAATTCTGGTAACCGCGAATAAAACTGAAGTAATGAGATATCAGGATAACTAATTGTTACTGTTAATTCAGCCAGGTTTTCCTGCTGTTTTAAACTAATATATATGGAGGTCGGTCCGACTATTTCCGGTATAGTTATAATTAGCAGTTCTTCTAAAGTACGTAATACTATCATGCTGCGTTCGGCTGGCTCATTTCGCCAAGATGCAGGTAAATTTATCCCAAAATATTTACACGGATGAGATATAATCCAGGGTTTTAATAAGTATTCAATAGCTAAAGGAAGGCTGTCTTGTAGTGAAGTGGGAAATAAGCGATCGCTTAAATTCACTAAGGAATGATGAAAGTTATCAACTTTTTTTAAACATTCTTCAGTTCCTGTGGTCGATGTATTTAGCTGTTCTACTGTGAGCAAATCTAATTTACGACGAATCACAAAGGATTCTTGCAATAAGTCATCACGAATTTTCTCGGCTTCCAAAAACAGCTTGATAGATTGCCTAGAAGACCACCACTGTAGTGCTTCCTGAATTTTATAATAAGTCTTCAGAAAGTAAAAAATAGTGATGCAATAGGCAGTTAAAAGGATAAGTGGCGTACATAATGTGAGGATCATCTGAGGTTCGCAGATTGTTTGTTTGACTAGCATCAGATAACAATGCTAGAAAACGGATACTATAAATATCCCATTCACATTTTTTTCAAGTTATCAGGATGTTAAATAAACTACAACAGAGCAATATTTTCAGTCTGTATGGTAGATAACCAAATATCACACCACAGTGTAAACAGCACAATTATTTAACTTCTACCCGTAGTATAACTTTGATTACCAGGGAAGTTTTAGAGCCAAGTAAATGTGTCCTCCAGTGGGGTAAAAGCAATCATCAAAACAGAGGAGCTTAGGACATAAATGGATCATCAAACTTAGAGACTAAAAGCTTTTTCAGCCACTCCCCACTCCCTACTCACTACTCCCTTTTATATATCAGTGATTAATCTTGCTCTTCTCAGGATAAATTGCATAGCTGTTTCTTCTCGTGAGATGATATCGGCTTTGGTATTCATCCCTGATTTGAGACGACATTGGCGATCGCCATGACCAAATGTTAGAGCTTGTGGTTGTACAGTAGCTTCAAAATAATTAGCTGGTAGAGTTGTCGCCCCTACTCCACCCATACCATTCCCCGGTGACATTACGTCTGGAGACACGTGATTAACTACGGCTCTAAGAGTGCCATAATCAGGATAGGGACAAGCATCCACCCGTAACAATACCTCTTGTCCTATTTCCACCTTTTTAATATCTGCTGCGGGAATCATCGCCTTAATCACCAGAGGTGCGTTTTGCGGCACAATTTCCGCCACAGGTTCACTAGCCCGCACAACTTGGCCAGGGTTGCGTAAATTCAGCTTCAGAATCACACCGTCACTGGTAGCACGAATAATATTACCTTGCTGCAAGTTTACTAATTGTTGTAGTTCTTGTCGCAATTGGTAGAGTTGATTTTGCATATCAACCCGCCGTTGAATTAAACCTTGTTTTTCTTTATTTAAGGTTGCGATCGTCGCTTCACCCCTAGCAGTTTCTTGAGAAATGCGGATTTGAGCAATTTCCACTATTGCCTGAGAAGGATTAAGGGCTGCTTGAGCCAAATTAAGTTTACTCTTAGTAATATTTACTGCTTCTTCGGCTGCTACCAAATTTGATGTAGCTTGATCCACTAAAAGAGCTTTCTCCTTATACTGATCTTTACTAACCACCCCATTTTCTGACAATTCCCGGTAGCTCTCACTTCCTGTTTCCGCGTGTTCTAACACAGAACGTGCTGTTTGTAAATCTGCTTGTGTTCTCCGCAACTCTGCCTCTGCTACTTTTAATTCATTCACAGTGGCAATTCCCCGGTCTTGATAATCTCTTTCGTTGCGCGCTAAATCTGTTTGAGCCGCATTAACTGTCTGCTCAATAACTCTTCTTTCTGCCAATACCTGATTATCTAAAGACTCTATTTGAGCATTAATTTGAATTAACTGTAAACTGGTTTGTTGAATACTTCCTTGTAATTGGCTTTGTCTAATTTGTAGTTCCTGGGAGTCCAGGATAGCAATGATATCGCCTTGTTTTACAACCTGATTTTCTTGCACTAAGATTTGTTCAATCGTCCCATCTTTGGGTGGCTGGACAACTCGTACCTCTCCTTCTGGTCGCACAGTGGCGAAAGTTTTCACCGTCACATCATATTTCACCAAAGAAGCTACGGCGATCGCAGAAACCACAGTCCCCATCAGCGCCACACCTGCTAAAGAAGTCCAGATACTAACTGAAGGCAGAAAATCCTCAGTTTTTACTGGAGGTAGAAGTTTTTCGTTGTGAGTGTATAGCATATTCTTCTTAAGAAACTAGTACTAAATTAATCAGTAAAAAATTCTAAATGTTGCCCTGTCGTTTTATGAAAATCTTTTACAGTACCTTGCTGCTTTAATTTACCATCTTCTAACATCACAACCCAATCAGCCCTATTCATAACTTTAGGACGATGAGTAATTAAAATAGTCGTTTTTCCCCGACGGTGTTGAAATAATTGATCTAAGACTTGAGCCTCACTCACCGGGTCTAATCCACCTGTAGACTCATCTAAAATCAAAATTGGCGGATCTGTGACTATAGCCCTTGCTATAGCTAACCTTTGGCGCTGTCCACCAGAAATATTTGCCCCAAACTCACCTAAAATACTTTGATATTTATCAGGGAGTTTGACAATAAATTCATCAGCCTCCGCTATCTTACAAGCTCTCACAATATCCTCAAAAGAAGCTTGGGGAGCGCCTAATCGGAAGTTTTCCACTATAGAACGACTCCAAAAATGTGCATCTTGAGGCACAAGTATTACCTGTTTTCTCAGACATTCCAACGAAAGGTCTTGGATATTAAACAACCCTATCTGGATATTACCAGACTTGATGGGGTATAGTCCCGCTAACAATTTTGCTATAGTGCTTTTACCACAACCGGATCTACCAATAATGGCAGTTACTTTCCCTCCAGGAATAGTTAAAGAAAAATCTTGTAACAGTTCTAGCCTCCCAGAATAGTGAAAACTCACATCGCTACAGACAATATCAGTATCACCAGGAATCATCGCAAAAGGCTTTTTACCATCGTTTTCAACTTCCGCCGTAGCGTCTATCACTTCTGTGAGACGTTCAGTTGCAGTTTTCACCAGAGTAAATTGCTGCACAAAACCAATAATCATCGCAATTAATCCCACAAAATTCCCATTCATAGCGTTGAATGCGAATAATTGCCCAATGCTGAGATTTTCTGCCGGATCAATTACTAAATAGCCACCAAACCAAAGTAAAATTACACCACCAACACTAGAAATAAACCCAGAAAAATTACCATTAATAATCCCAATTTGCATTGTCCGAAATGCCAAATTGCTCAAAGACCCAAATTCCCCCTGCAACTCATCTTTGAATTGTTGACCAGAACTTGTGGTTTTCAGAGTAAGCGCGCCTTTAAAAGTTTCTACTAACAGCCCCTGAGCTTCCGCATATTTAACTAAAAATTCCCGGTTCTTTTGCTGTAAAGTCGGGAGAAAAACTATTGTAGATAAAGTCATTACCACAGCAACAATTGCTGCTAATATAGTTAATTTCCAGCTATAGAAAATCATCAATCCCAGAGAAATCACCGCAATAAAGAAGCGGCTCGGTAAGGCCACAACTACTTGAGATATTAATTGATTAATTTGGTCAATATCTCGTAGCCTACTGACAATTTCTCCACTCCTTCTCGCTTCATAATAAGAAAGAGGTAATTGCAAAATTTGTCGCCCAAAATCCAGCACTAACCCTAATTTTAGGCGTTGGGCAAAATGGGCAATTAAATTAGACTGTACAAAAGAAAGACTAGTAGAAACTAGATTCATAACCACTACAGCCATTACCACTGTAGTCAGTAAATCTAAATCCCCCCTTACTAGCACATCATCAGTGAGGATTTGCAATAAAAACGGAGAAGCCAAAGACAGTACACCCAACATCAAATTCAGGGGTAAAGCTTGGGCGAGTATAGCCCGATAAATCCACACCCGTTTGAAAAACCGGAAAAATCCGCCAACTTCGTCATCTTTTTGGGCAAAAAATCTGATCGGGTCTGGCTCTAGTAATAGCATTAACCAATCTGTCCAACCCTTGACTAAATCTTGGGTAGACAGATAACGCATTCCCACAGCCGGGTCTGCAACCAGAAACTTTTTCCCTTTTTTACCATATAAAACCACCCAGTGATTGCCTTTCCAGTGAATAATTGCCGGTAAAGGTGCTTCATCTAAGCGGTTAAGTAACTCTGGTGAAGTCGTCACAGGTTTAGCAGTGAAACCTAGTGTTTCTGCACCTCGCCGTAGTCCTAACAAAGTTGTCCCGCGTTGTCCCGTTCCTACAACTTCGCGGATGTGGCTAAGGGTAAAATTGCGCCCGTGATGTTTAGAAACTGCGGCCAGACAAGCAGCACCACAATCTTCTTCACTATGCTGTCTAACACATTGGTATTTCATACGCAGCTAACCATGAAATTTTCCCAGAAATAGCTACCTGATTCTAATCCTATTTCCGGTAATTCTTTCAATAGAGTAATCCAGAGTTTTGTAATTGTGAGTGGTTCGGCAATATTTTCAACTACCTCTACCTATAAAAAATAGCCAGCTATATTATGGGTAGTCAATTAAGACCAGATAATTATCGCTAATTATGCTACCCAAAAACAAATAGCTGACCATTTCTCAACTTTTCAAATTCACGTTGACTTTAGTGAATGATTTTTTAGCTGCAAAACAGATATTTAATCTAATTTGCTTCCCTATGGAACTATGGGACCAGGCCCAGGACCAGGGGGAGTAGGAATGATTGGAATGACTGGATCAGTTGGACCAATGGGAGGTAGCACAATGGGTCCGTTTGCGGAACCAAAGATACTTATGTTTAACCCAGCTGAAAAAAGCGCTTCAAATCCAGCAACGCCGCTCGCTGTGCTACCACCAGGACCTGAAGTAGTATCACCAGCAGCTATACCACTTGCTGCATTGAATATAGAACCATTTAAGGTCGCACCAAAATTCTGGAATTGAGATAAAAAGCCACCACTTACGGCTTCTTGCTGCTCGTCAGAGACTTCGGTAAACAATTGGTCAGACATGATATTAATTTCTTCGTACAAACGATATTTACCAGAGTTGTCGATGTTTTCTTAACTTATGCTGCTGGTGTTTGTTCTTGACCAAAGTTGAAGAATCTGCTGAAGTCGAATGAGAACTGAGTGCCAGATGGGTTAACTAAAGTAACGTTACCAGTTTCACCAGTGGTGTCAACTACTGCAGAACCACCTTCACTAGCTGTGCCGCTACCTTCTGGAGTAGATTGGGAAAGAGTAGCAGTAGCTAGTTGTAATCCTTTGAAGTTAGTGAAAGATCTGTTTAAACCAATTCCACTTAGAATAGTTGTAACACCGCCGGTTACTGTTTCTTGTTGTGCAACGGATACTTCGGTAAACAATTCGTTTGTCATGATTTTTCTCACTTGTTCTCAGGAATTTTATTGTTTGGTTTGAGACTCTTCTTACTCAAAGTAAGGAGATTTACAACTTTTCCCTTAGGGATGTTGTTATCTTCTTTTATCAAGTTCCCAGGCTCACTCAGTTGATGCAATTCAGCTAAGTGATATTTCCTCACATCTCGTTATTTCGAGGTTTGGGCGTATACTTTCCGAGGCTATCTCGGTAGGTTTTTAAGTCTTGTACTGACCTAAACACCACAATTATTCACTAGAAGCAAATAATATTTCCATCAAGGTCTTATTGCTACAGTGTGATAATTTTTTATGCGGTGTTTGCTGCCTTTAGTTTCTTTGGGCTTTCCCATTGGAAAGGCTTTTTGTAACTTTTACAGATTACTAATTTCTGCTTACTTTATAACTAATACTGCACAGTTAGACTATTTAATTTCTAACAAAATACAGACTAGCAAGGGGAGCGAGAAATTTGGTTTTACCCATCTGTAATGATACCATACACAACAGCATTTTTTAATGCTTTACTCGGCTTCTTTTGAGAAGATAGGGTTTCAGACTTTAACAAAGTTGACAGTATTTAGCAATCAACTCATTACTGATTAACTCTATGTTGTCAACTAACCATTACTACCATTACCACCATTACCACCATTACCATTGCTATTGTTGCTTAAGAAGGAAAATGGTTGGATGATGTTGAAGGTTCTACCTGATGTCACAACAGTGAAATCTATTGTTTGGCTGTCTGTTGTACTTTCACCAGTGGGAAGAGTTCTAGTTTGAACTCTTGTACCGGTTTCAGCTGCGGCAAAACTAGTTTCACCGAAATTTATGGATGCTCCAGAAGCAAAAGGGAATGAGTTTAAGAAGCCACCAGATATGGTTTCTTGTTGTTCAATAGGAACTTCGGTAAACAATTCGTGAGACATGGTTTTTGTAGCTTATGTTTTCAGGATTTTTATTCCCTGAGAAGATATTGTATCAGAGTTGGCCGATTTATTACCAACCAACTCAGGATTTCTTACTGTGACTAAATGACCTTCTATAGATCAGGATTAGACGAACAAACCACTGAAGAGGCCGCGGATGGAATTAAAACCTCTGGGAGATGGTGAGATTGATTCACTTGTCAAAACAACGCCGCTAACAGCATCTGTTTCAAATTCATCAGCATCTGTGAAACTTGCTGTTTCCACTGTAGGGCTGCCACCAAGAGGATCAGGAGTAACTAAAGTAGCATTACCTGTGATGTCTGTAAATCCTATAACACGTGAGCCACCCAAATTAAACGTGAAACGTCCACCAGATACGGTTTCTTGTTGAGCAACGGATACTTCAGTAAACAATTTGTTGGACATGGTTTTTGTAAGTTACTTAATTTTTGGGAGTTTAGTTTCGGCTTTTCAGCAATCTTGAAGCTATTTGGTAGTAATTAATTACCAATAAATTGATTGTTTGTGATCAATTTCGGGCTTTTTACTATAGTCCTAGTAAACCAGCCAATAAAGCTTGAATACCTGCGGGGAGAGAGGTAAAGTCTGGGTCTGGTGTTGAGGAAACGATGTTACCAGTGGTAGCGTCTGCTTCAATTCCAGAGCTGTCTGTTTGATTCTGTGTTTCTGCTGTACCATCGGGCAGAACAGAGGTGAAGCTGGCTGATGTGTCTCTAGCTCTGAAAAGGAATGAACCACCGATGTTAACGGTCAAGCGTCTGCCACCAGATACGGTTTCTTGTTGTGCAGAGGATACTTCGGTAAACAATTCGTTAGACATTGCTTTTGTTATTTATTGCTAAAATGAATATTCCCCAGTATTTGGTAGCCTTTTTGACTAATCCAATTCCGGTTCGATATTATAATAACCGCCTCGATTCCAGAAGTCAACTAATATTTTTAACCAGCTTGATTACTTGAAACTACATACACGCATTACACTTTTCGGTAATCTAGGGCGAAAATGCCTCAATATGGTTAGGTGAATAATGGCAGGAAATATTAGTGCTACTTCTGTTCATCTAGGGGAATCACGCACAATGGGTGATTTAGGGTTTCTGGGTGGATATGGCTAATTTAGCTCCTTTTACCTGACGGACTTGATCCATGATTGCGACTACTTGACCATGACCAACTTTTTCATCGGCATTGATGATCACTAAGGCTTCTGATTCCGAACCCATAATACTACCTATTTGATCCACTAAGGAATTAATGTTACTGGGTTGACGATTTACGCTAATGATGCCTTTTTCATCTACTGTGATCGTAATTCTCGTGGTTATTTGCTGTGCTGTGGCTGTGCTGGCTGTGGGCAAATTTACAGGTAGACCTTCTGACCTGGTTAAAAACAGAGTAGACATGATAAAGAAGGTTAAAATCGCAAATATCACGTCAATCATCGGTAAGATGTTGATTTGTGCTGGTAAATCTGATTCATCTGGTAGGCGCATAGTCTTTCTCTCCTCTTTCGTAGCGTCGGCGGTAAAGTAGTTCTAATTGTCCTCCATATTCTTGAATCAAGGCTATTTGACGCATATATAACCCCCGAAAGGAGTTGGCAAATAACAGTGTAAATATGGCGACTACTAAGCCTGTGGCGGTGGAAACTAAGGCTTCGCTAATACCTGCTGTGACATCTGCGGTTTTTGTACCTCCTACGTCGCCTATGTTTAAGGATGCAAAGGATGCAATTAGTCCTAAGACTGTACCCAATAGTCCTAATAATGGTGCTAAACCAATAATTGTTTCAAAAATATTTTGAAACCGTTTGAGTAAGGGTATCTCTGCTTGGGCTTCGCTTTCTAGGGCTAACCGAAATTCTTCGGGGTTGGGTTCTTCTAATTCTAGGGGTGCAAGAAAAATCCTGGCTAAGGGTAAATCTGCGTTTTTCTTCAGTTTATCCATTGCACCAACTACGTTATTTAGCCGATAAAGTTTTAACACGTCTCTAATTACGCTGGTTTGACGGTTATTGATTCTCACCCAAAACCGGATACGTTCAATAGTCAGCGCTACTGCTAAGACAGAAAAACCGAATAGCGGCCACATGACGATACCGCCTGCGTTAAACAAATTATTAATTCCCATCTAATGCCTCTTTGCAAATTAATGATATTCAGATGAGTAGAATATTCAGATAAATTGATACTCTTTGTCAAGAGAGTATCAATTTATTAAAAATAATATTCAATTATACCAATGAATTTACTCACATCTTGCACCTAGCCCTGGCGATTAAAATATTGCTAACGCAACGCCAAGGGCGAACGCGGCTATACAAACAAAGTCCGCCTGCGCGGACTAACATAAAATTAAGGTTTTCAACCCGCGTAGGTGGTCAATGAGCTTCTCGAAGTGCTGGTTTCGCCTGTGTAGCCGTGACTGACCGTCGCCTGGTGCAAGATATGTGTTTACGACTTTGTAATCAGATGTCAGCCAAATTAACCATAATGAAAATTTTTAGCCGGTGATGAAGTCAGGGGTAAAGTCCTGACTAGGTGCAAACATTTTTGTTGAGTTTGATTTACTGGATACCATGTGAAATGATTTGTTTTCTGTTAGCCTAATCTAGAATTATTTGCTATTGGTTAGATAACAAGAAAGAAATTTTAGAATTTAGGGGGTCAAAAATTAGATAGTTGGTTCTTGGTATTTGATACCTCTTTTTTTATGCCGGTATTCAGCAACGATAGGATAAACTACGCCGCGTAACCGATTGATTGCGCCGATAGGACGATGGACTGCTAGACCATTCCAAGGAGAAAGGCGGAGATTTTCGCCAAAGTCATCTTCTTGGGGAGAGTGAACGTTCTGATGCTTAACTGTCAGACGACCAACTGTAAAGAAGGGTGATTCTTCTTCATTCCAGGGAATGGTAGTATCATCGATGGACATCTCTGGGCTAGTTTGAAATTGAATTTGAAAGTCCCAGGTGTATTCAGCATCAGGGTTTGCTAGAGCTTGGATGATATCTTCCCGGTAGTAGTTGTCTTCTGAACGTGATGCTTTGGCACGCTTAAGTTCAGTTTGTGGCCTTTCTTGGAATGGTATGGGTTGATGAGGTGGTTGACTGGAAACCGGAGTAAATGCATATTTAATCACAGCCGGATATTCTACTGGCTCTACACTGGTTTTGGTGGGATCAAAATCGGGTTTAAGTCCGAGGGAATAGGCTGAAGCGCTCCAATAGCGTTCTGTGAGCAAATGTTTGGGAACCCGTTTGAAACCATTTCTTAAATATGAAAATTCATTGGGATGCAAGAGTAGCCAGATAAGCGGGTATAGCTTCAGAAGGGGAGACAGTCCAGAGCGATAAACCGCCAGAAAAAAGCTGTAAAAGTCTTTAATGGTTTTCACAAAAAAGTATTCAACATTGTGGACAATAATATCCTGGGTTTTTAACTCGTGACTTTCTGTTAGTCTTTCTCCTTCTACTCCGATGATTTTGACAGCCATCGATCGCGTATCTGGTTCATAATCATTTTTAATTGAAAAGGCACCGTTAGCAAATCTTAACCACACGGGATATTGTTTTGCTTGAGCAAATAAACCTTGTTTTAGAGAAATTGTAGCAAGTTGATCTGCTGTTAATGAGGTGCGATCGCTCAACTCTTGTTTAATCACTGCTTCATCAAAGTCAAATATTTCTAGGGTTCCTTGAACAGCAGCGTGGGTTTTAGTATGAGTATCTCTCTTAGCGGGTTCTTTTGTGCGATCGCCGTAAAGATTTTCCATGCGCTTTGTCGCTAGTTCACTCATGAGACTAGAATATTTAAATTCGTCTTTTTCTGGATATTCGGTAAATAGTTTCATGTTTTTTGTTAATTCCAAGTAACGCTAATTCAATTCAATAGAACCTCACCTCTAGCCCCTCCCCGCAAGTGAGGAGGGAAGATTTACAGTGAAATTTGGTTTTTGGGGCTGAAAATTCTTTCTTGTTCCCCCCTTGGTAAAAATGTCATACAAATTACCGCTAACAACTTATCAAAGAAGTTTTAAAGGTCAAAGGTAACTTTGTATTTTCTGTCTGAGTCCGGAACGTTGCGATTGACTAAATCGGAGACTGTGTTGGTACTTTGAATAATTTCCCAACCCACAGGAGAAAAAGTCTCTTTATTGAAGATATTGGGTGATAGTAAAGGATTAGTTAGGGCTTGAGAAAAGGCATCAATCCCAATTAAGCGTGCGACTAGGGGAGGAATAGTGGAATTTTCTCGCACATCTTCGGCGTAAAGTCCGACAAAAAATTCAATTTTATCAACATGACCATATAATTCTTTAAGTTTTTGTTGCGTAAATTCATCGCCAGTAATTTGCTCAAACTTTGTAACTCTAGGGAAGCCACACATTTCTCGATAGTCGTTGTAGCTGGCTAATTGCAGTTGTCGTCCCAGTTTAATTGAGGGTAACTCTGTTAATTCAACTAATATATCAGGAGTGTTGAATAGACCAATTCTTGTTCCTGGTTGAGAACAAGTTTCTTCCATTAATGCACCTAAACCCTGGTCAATAAACATTTTATTATTCCAGAGAGATGTGGCAATATGAGTTGGTTGACCTTTATAGGTAAAAGTTTCGGGAATCGCACTATGCCAGCGATAAACAAAATCAAATTCAATGGCCATATAATTGGTACGATACCAACTTTCTTTGGTGAAAGATTCCGGGTCGGCAAATAATTTAAAGTGATAGGGAGTAATATGGTTAATGTATTCTGCCATGATGATTTTCAGAATCATCGCCATGAGAATATTTCTCGATGTTTGGAAGAGGCGTTCATCATCCCAATCTGGATAATTGCTAGCTAATTGATCGCAAAGGCGATTATGTTCGCGCAGACAGAGAGTATTGAGCATGACATAGCCAATTTGCACATTTGCTCGTTCTACTCCCATCGCAAACAGGTATTGTTTTTTCTCTGGGGGCTGTCTTTTTTCATCATTAATGGGTTCATAGAGACCTACAAATTGCGGGTCTACTTGACCTTGCTCTGCATCAGTATAATAAAACAAGGGATATTCTTCTTCTACACCATCTTCGCGCTGGAGTTTTTGACTTTTGAATTTACCTCCTTGGAAGGTTCTTAAAAGATGTGTTTGTTTTCTGGTTAAACCATAAACATTACACAAATCTATTTCATGATTGGATGTATTTTTTAATTTATTGTGGTGATCTAGACGAAGGAAACTATCTGTAAACCACTGCACCCAATAGGGAAACAACATGGTTGATTTGCTAGAGTAGATGGTTTTACCGTCTTTTTTGCGGAATAAAATAGCTAGGTCTTCAACTTTGGGGAGATTAGCTTCAGCGTTTAATTTGGGATCGGGTGGCAGATGTCTTCCGGTATAGGTGCGATCGTTGAGGGATTCCCAGGAAGTATAAGTATCAGTTTTTTTGGGGATTTGAGTGTCAGGAATATACTCATCTAAGGTCATCATACTATAGGGATTAGGACGCGTAGGAATTTTATAGATGAGACTGTTAATCAGAGTTTTATTAACTTTACGGGCAATGGATTTGTTGCTTTGAAGAAGTTGCCAAATACCTTTGAAGTTTGTTAATACTAATGTTTGCAGTTTGTTATTTAAACCGTCTTTGGATGTGTCTCTTTTTCCAGTCATAATTATTTTTACCTGTTTTTAAATTATTTATGTGATGCATGGAAAATTTATGCGCTGTGAGTATCCCCATTTAAGCAGGTTAAATCAATTGAGGGATAATATTTTGTAAGTTTTTGGGACGGTAGTCTGGGCGACTTTTTAAACGGTTTATGGTGCTTTGATGCAGGTCTGCGATATCACTAATTTCACGCAACTTGATTCCTGCAAGTTTGAAGAAGCCAGGATTATTTTTAAAGTCAGATTGATAATTGGGGTTAATACCTGTGGGGATTTGAGTTGTATCAAATTCCAGCCCTAATTGCATTTCACTGATGGAGTCAATCATCCACTGTAAGGCGATATCTGATAACCCTATATGTTCTGGGGTTCCGCCACCAACGCAGTCATGTCCACCGGGGAACCACTTTTGAATTACCCTTTGGTTTTCTTCTTCGGCTTCAGGATGCTTGTTCATGGGGGTGACATCAAAAATTTTGCGGATTTCATCGACCGCTATGGCGTGCAAGGCATTTTGCACGTATTTGTTGACAGTAGTGTCGTGGAATCTGTAGCGGTTATTTAGCTGCTGCTTGAACTGGTTTAATAAGGGTATTCCCAGTTGAGGAATCCCCAGAGCGCCTACGGTGTCAAAACAACCGAGTAAAGTGATGCGGACCTCACCGCTAACGCGATCGCTAAATTTTTTACGGTATGCGATCGCTTCTGCATCTCCGGGTTTCACATCCCGGTTACGGTAAAGCTCATAGGCTTCATGTGCCTGAGTGATATTACTGCGGTTGAGCAAACCGGAGCAATAGATCATTCCCGCTAGACTTCTAACTGTGTAAGCACCGCGACTAAAACCGAACAGATAAATTTGATCACCAGGAGTATAATTGAGACTCAGAAATCTATAGCCATCTTCTATATTTTTATCGATTCCGGCTCCGGTAACTCCCCCTAAAATTTTTTGATGGTCGGTGCCAATGCCAGCATCGTAAAATACGATCTGTGGAATCCGATCATGGGCGAGGGGTTTTACAGATTGAGCTAACTTAACTACGTTGGTTGGACAAGGAACGGCTAAATTTTGCCAAGTTCCATCACAGCAAACCACAAGACGTTTCATGCTCTTTCCAATTCTTTGAGTAATTTAGATCAACCACAATGAGATTCCGTTACCAACAATCAAGGAGCAAACAGGAAGCTATTTGCCTAACTGTTGACGTAATCCGATTCAAATAGTTGGTAGATGACAGGAATTTTGGCTCAAATGTAAGTGTTGATTAGCGTTTGTCAGCTTTAGATAGCAAAACTCTAACTAGCTACTAACCCCAGAATTTTATACACGGGTTATTTACGCATCACTACTCGTTTGTTTGCGGTATATCCGCATTAAAGATCCGCATTAAAGATATTATATTGCATAACTGGAAAGCATACACGAGATTTTTCAATACTTTTCTCATGAATGCTTCTGAATACAAGCCGATTCGGATGATTAAATACACCACTAGAGGCTATGGTGATTTAGCTTATGGTTGTGTGGTGTTTAAATTTCTAGCTTTGTAAAATAATTCCAAACTATGGCGATCGCCGACAAAACGCCAGTGCCAAGGTTCATAACTCACACCTTGAGGATTATTCTCAGGAAAGGACATTTCAAAGCCAAAACGCGCCGCATTTCCTTCTAACCACTGAAAAGCACTGGTATTTTCAAAGTTGGTTTGCAGATTAGTGGCTGGTACTCTACCATCACCAATATCTATGGCATAGCCTGTATGATGTTCACTATGTCCAGGGGGCGCACTCACAGATGCTCTTTGGGCTGGGGTTTGATTCCGTTTAGCACCCACATCAAAAAATAGCTGTTCCTGCTCTGCTACGGAACGAAAACCAGAAATTGGCACTAAAATTATCCCATCAGTTCGGGCTGCTTCCGTCATAGACTGATACCTTTCGGCGGCTACTTGTCGCAGTCTAATTCGCCCATCGGCGCTAATTGCTAATAGTTCTGACTCTGGGGCTTCTGGGTATGTTAAATGACCCAACAGCGCATCAACATTATTATTGGGGCTATTGACAGAATTATCCGGTTGTGTGCCTGTGGGACTTGTACCATTAAATGTAGCTTGAGGCTCAACTTTGTTTCTGGGCGAGATCACAAAGAACCAAAAACTAGCCATTAAACCCAGCAGAATTAACCCTCCAACTCCTGTGATCAGTAAAATTAGAGTTGGCGAAGGTCGCTGAGGTGGTACTTCAAGGCTATCGCGTAAAGCCACTGGAATATCTTGATTAGAGTCACCTGATAAGTTATGCGGTTGTCCAGAAAACCGGGGTTTATTCAAGGATCAACTCCTGCTTTTGTGCAATATTCATCAAAGATTGTAGACTGGACGGTGATTATCTGCGGTAGTATTCACATCTATTCTTCCTTGACACAATCTTGGTTAACCTTCTAGAACTATACGTCAAACTGGTGGGATTAGTCCTAGTGGGCTTTATTCTGGGACGCAAACTACCTAACTCAGTTCCTACCCGTGTGGGTCAAGGGCTATTTTGGGTAGGAGTACCCATAAGTATAGTAGCTTTTTTACGTCAAGCTGATTTATCGGGACAGATTTGGATTGCCCCGGCGATCGCCTACTTAGCCATTTTACTAGGGGCATTTTTGGCTTGGTGGGCAATGAAAGGCCAAGCCTATTTCACTAAAACCACTCAACAGAAAACAACTCAAGGTAGTTTGCTCCTGGCGGCAATGGTGGGTAACACTGGTAATCTTGGTTATCCCATCACCCTCGCTTTAGTTGGACAAGAATACTTTGCCTGGGCTTTATTTTACGACATGTTGGGAACACTATTTGGGGCTTATGGCTTCGGAATAGTTTTAGCATCTCATTTCGGGGGGAATATCAGAAATTATGGGCAAATTACCAAATCCCTGTTGATCAATCCTGCTTTGTGGAGTTTCGGGTTTGGCTTGCTATTTCGAGATGTCCCCCTACCTCAGTTCTGGGAATCTAGCTTACAAACATTAGCTTGGATTGTGGTGGCTTTAACTCTAGGATTAATTGGAATGCGACTTTCCGGGCTGGATTCTTGGCACAGGCTACCACAGGCAGGAATCAGCTTAACAATTAAAATGTTCATTGTTCCCTTAGTTATCGGTAGTTTATTACCCCTAATAGGGGTAACTGGAGAACCGGCACTAGTCATCGTCCTGCAAATGTCTATGCCGCCAGCATTTGCCACACTGGTAATTGCCGAAACATTTAATCTTGACCGTGACTTGGCTGTTACCTCCTTAGCTGTGGGGTCTATAGTATTATTAATCACTCTACCCCTGTGGCTGTGGCTATTTTAATTCATCGGCGGTTAATTTTATGCCTAGTTTATCCACCCGATTACTAGAACTCGCTCAAATTTTTCTCAAATTAGGGTTAATTGGCTTTGGTGGTCCTCAAGCTCACATTGCCATGATTAATGATGAAACTGTAGTGCGAAGAGGCTGGTTTACTCAAGAAGAATTTTTGGCAGGAGTCGCGGTTTGCGAGATGTTACCGGGGCCTGCTTCTACCCAGATGGGAATTTATACCGGATATTTGCGCGCGGGACAGTTGGGGGCTTTAGTGGCAGGTATTTGTTTTATTTTGCCTGCTTTTGTGATTATGCTCATTCTGTCTTGGGCATATTTTCGGTTTCAGGGGATACCGCAGATTGAACATTTGTTTTTGGGGATTACCCCGGTTGTGATCGCAATTATTTTTGGTTTTTGCTGGAAGTTGGCAAAACGGGCAATTACTGATGTTCAAGGTGTGGCGATCGCCATTTCTGTCCTACTTGTTACCTGGCTATTTCAAATCAATATCCTTTTGCAATTCCTCTTAGCCGGTCTGGTGGGGTTAATCCTCTACACTCCCTCAAATCGCACCAGTGGTTGGCTGGTTCCTGTGTTACCAATGATTCAGGTGCTACCGAAAACATTAGCTACTGTAACCACTGAAACCTTGGCAATGTCTACATTTTGGGGACTAGAACGGATTAATGAGTATTATGTGACTTTAACCTTGTTCTTCCTGAAAGTGGGTAGTTTCATCTTCGGCGGTGGGTTAGTAATTATTCCCTTACTGGAGTTGGAAGTAGTCAATCAATTTCAATGGTTAACCCGCAGCGAATTTATTGATGGTGTTGCTCTCGGTGAATTTACTCCGGGACCTGTGGTAATTACGGCTGCATTTGTGGGTTATAAAGTAGCTGGGGCTGTGGGAGCTTTAATTTCTACTGTAGCTATTTTTACGCCATCATTTTTATTTATTATGGGGGCTGCACCGCTTTTAGTTCGCATTCGTCAAAACCCCTGGATTCGCAGCTTTTTGAAAGGGGTAACTCCGGCGGTTCTGGGTGCGATCGCAGCTGCGGCTATTCCCCTAGCACAAACTGCTATTATTCAAGATACCTTGGGGCGTTCTCTCTTAGCCGTGATCATTGGGCTGATGGCTTTAGTTGCTCTAATCCGCTTCCAACGTCCCACATGGCAATTAGTCCCCATTGGTGCAATTATCGGCTTGATTTCTGGAAGTTTGTGAACATTTCCCAATCCCCAATCCTCAATCCCCAGTCCCCAGCTTTAGTTCTGCGGGATTCATATTTTCATAGTGTTCAAAGGGTTGATGAATCCAGGGGTTATCCGGTAAATAATCAACATAATAATCAGGTTTGATGGTAGAACAGGCTTTATACCACAGTACCGCCGTGCGAATTTCCTCAACGGCACAATTACCATTTTCCTGTAGCCAGGGTATACTTTGCTCTAGTGTAATTCCAGAATCTACCAAGTCATCAACTAGGAGAATGTGAGAACCTAACTTTTCGGTTGTCATTGTTAAGTGGCGAGAAAAGATTAAATTCCCTCTTGCTTGCTTACCAGGACCACTGTAAGAAGAGGTAGCTAAAATCGCTAAAGGCTGTTTATATATGCGGGAAATTATATCTCCGACTCGCATTCCTCCTCTAGCAAGACAAACAATCTGGTTGAACTCCCAGCCTGATTTATAGATCACAGCTGCTAGGTCTTCAATTTTTTGGTGATAATCTGACCAAGAAACGTAAAGATTTGACATAAAAAGGCTACTTTTAAGTAATAGTTAATTCAACTACAAACTTGTAATTTTAGTATGAGCATAAACGACGATGCTGTTGACGAGTTTCCCCAAATTAATCCAGAAAATCCTCAACTGGATTTGAAAACTAAACTGGCTTATGGTGCGGGAGATTTTGGACCCGCAATTACTGGCAATATTTCCATATTTTTCCTGCTGGTTTTCTTTACCAATGTGGCTGGGATTCCGGCTGGATTAGCTGGTAGCATTTTAATGATTGGTAAAATTTGGGATGCGATCAACGATCCGATTATTGGGATGTTGTCAGATAGAACCAAATCTCGTCGCTGGGGTCGTCGTTTACCTTGGATGTTTTACGGAGCAATTCCTTTTGGGATTATCTTTTTCTTGCAGTGGATCATACCGCCTTTTACTGCCAACCAGAGTAATAATATTTGGCCGTTGTTTTGGTATTACGTCGTAATTGGGTTACTCTCGCAAGTGATTTACACCGTTGTGAGTTTGCCTTATACAGCAATGACTCCAGAACTAACTCAAGATTATGATGAGCGGACTAATTTAAATAGTTTTCGCTTTGCTTTTTCCATTAGCGGTAGTATTTTATCGTTAGTTTTAGCAAAAATTATTTTTTCTATCATAGGCGATCGCCAGCAACAATATCTCGTATTAGCCGCCGTTTCTGCCGTAATTGCCGTTTTAGCATTATATATCTGTATTTTTGGCGTGCGCGATCGCATCTTGGCATTTGAAGCGAAACGTAACCAAATTGCACAACCTGCATCACTACCCTTCTTTCAACAATTAAAAATCGTCTTTAGCAATCGACCTTTTCTATTCGTCATTGGTATATATCTTTTCTCTTGGCTAGGTGTACAAGTTACAGCCACAACTCTGCCTTATTTTGTCGTCAACTGTATGGGTTTGACAGATGCAGATGTTCCCACCGTGATCATTGCAGTCCAAGGCACAGCCTTAATCATGTTATTTTTTTGGAGTGCTTTAAGCAAGAAAATTGGCAAAAAAGTAGTTTATTTTCTAGGGATGATCTCATGGATAATCGCCGCCGGTGGACTGTTTTTCCTCCAGCCTAGCCAACTAGTTTTAATGTATGTCATGGCCGTCATGGCTGGTGTGGGCGTGTCCACAGCTTATCTCATTCCTTGGTCACTGATTCCCGATGTCATTGATTTAGACGAATACAACACCGGACAACGCCGAGAAGGGATTTTTTATGGCTTTATGGTTTTGCTGCAAAAATTAGGTTTAGCTTTAGGTATATTTTTAGTAGGAAACGCTTTACAATCTGCCGGTTTCCAAGCCACTACAGCCGGACAACCTCTACCCATACAACCCGAATCCGCTTTATTTGCTATCCGCTTGAGTGTCGGTCCATTACCCACAATTTTCTTAATTTTAGGTCTATTCCTCACCTATTTTTACCCAATTACCCGTGAGATGCACGCCGAAATTATGATGAAACTAAAAGCACGTCGGGAAAATAGCGGTGTTTGAATGACTAGGGAAAGTCTCAATCAGTGAAAATCATTAAAATTCGACTACCATTCGACTACCATAGCTGAATATTAACATATTTGGATTTGTGAAAACTCTATGACTACAGTTACATCCCAAGAAATAGCCTTCTTTCGTTCTCAATTAGCAGACGACTCAAAAGCTATGGAAGCGCTGGATTTGATTGAGGATTGTGATGGCGATTTAGAAGATGCAGCCATGACTCTGGCTATTCGCGTCGGACAAGAACCAGGAATGACTAATTCTGAGTGGTTGGATGCTATGGCCAGAAAATGGCGCGCCGTCATTTGTGAACCAGAATATCGCGCAGATTTGCAGAATAACTCAGTATTGAGCATCATGGCACGTCTCCAAACTATACCCTCCTTTCCCCAAATTTTAGCCACGCCAGTTCTCATCTATATTCTCAAGCAAGGCATAAATGATTTTTGTCAGCCACTGGATGCACTCAAATGATATCTACCCCCAGAAAATGAGATAATAGGAAGATGCCCAAAATCATTCCCCATTCATCCTGTATATTTCTAAATCTCTGAAATTAGATACAAGATTAATTCCATCAGCACTGATACCCTGTTAATTAAGAACTTTTATCAGACAATTATTATTTAATCAATGAATTACGTTGTTGCCGTATTACCAGACCGCATTCAAGCCGAAGCCGCTTACCTAGCTCTAGAAGCTGAGGGGATTACAAGCACTATTCTCGGTCGGGGTTATAAAACTGCTGACGAGTTTGGTTTGGTTGACCCAAAAGAACAAGCTAAAAAGCAAGCAAAGCTAATGTCATACTGGCTTGTACCCTTTGGCTTTTTTGCAGGTTTTACTTTTAGCCTGATTACAGGTTTAAATACCTTTGCATGGGCGGGGGAAATTGGAAACCACATTGTCGGCGGTCTTCTGGGCGCTGGTAGTGGTGCTATGGGTAGTGTGTTTGTCGGTGGTGGTGTGGGCTTAATCCTCGGCGGTGGCGATGCTTTACCTTACCGCAATCGTCTAGAAATGGGTAAATATATAGTTGTTGTCCAAGTTTCTGAAGCCATAAGTCGGCAAGCAACCCGGATATTACGGAAATTTGAGCCAGAAAATATCCAAGGTTATGCTGATACATCTAATACTCAGTGATGTTTGATATTTTTCCGCCGGGGGGAGTCGGAAAAAGCCTTTTTGAGTTGTACTAAGTTGATCAGTGGCCAGTCCAGAGTACGCCAACAAAGATTAAATAGGAGTCCTATATTTAGATAATGTTGCCTAGAGAAGAACTGTTAAAAGGTGTCGAAAATCGAGATACTGTAGCTCGTGTGATTGATCAAGCAGAACAAGCAATTAAAACTTGGGAAGTAGTTTTTAGTGATTTTTTGTCTCCGCCGGAATTGGCAGAAGTTCGCCGGGTATTCAGTCGGTTAACAGATGTGGAATTAGTCTCCTGGGGCGGTTATCCCCAAGCAGAACGTCAAAGAATAGCGATCGCACGTTCGGAACTACCTCTAGATCAATCTCAAGTAGACCTCGTAGCTTTAGAAATTGCCGGAAATTTTCTCTTTGATACCGCCACTCACCGCGACTTTTTGGGCGCAATGCTGGGGACTGGAATTGTTCGAGAAAAGACAGGCGATCTGATTGTTTTGGGAGAAAGGGGAGCGCAAGCTATTGTCACCCCAGAGTTAGCAGAATTTTTGGAAATCAGTCTACAACAGGTGCGTTCTGTGCCTGTGAAAACTCAACGCATTGATATCAATGAGTTAAAAGTTAGGGAACCCAAAAAAAAGGAATTAACCACAGTGGAAGCATCTTTGCGGCTAGATGCGATCGCCTCGGCTGGTTTTGGGATGTCCCGTAGCAAAATGGTTAACTTTATCGAAAGTGGTGATGTTCGCGTTAACTGGAAAGATATTAATCAAGCTAGTTCCCAGGTCAAATCCGGCGACTTAATCGCTATTCGCGGTAAAGGACGTTTAGAAGTAGGAGAAATTGCTGTTACTAAAAAAGAACGTTATCGAGTTCAATTAACAAGATATATGTAAATATTACGGAAATTTAAGCCTATTTACTTGCAAATCTCAATTTTACAGTTGTTTTCGGGTAAATCGTACTGATAGCCGATGACAAAAATGACAAAAAGCTGCTCAACTAGAAGTTAGTGTTACCTATAGTGGAGTAATGACAGATCGTGTTTTGATACTGGGCGGACGAGGGCGAATCGGTAATAGTGTTGCGGCAGATATAGCCAACCACACTCAGGCACAAATTACTATTACTGGACGTTCTCCAGAGACAGGAAACAGCGTCAATCTACCATTGGCAAATAGAGTTGATTTTTTGGTGTTGGACTTGGCAGAAATTGATAAATTGACACAGGCGATCGCCAACTCTAATTTAGTTATCCATTGTGCCGGGCCATTTCACCACCGAGATGCTAATGTTCTCAAAATTTGCATTGAACAAGGTATTAACTATATAGATGTCAGCGACCATCGTTCCTATACCATCAAAGCCTTAAAATATCATGAACAAGCTGTTCAAGCAGGTGTAACAGCAATTATTAATACTGGCATATTTCCCGGCATTTCTAATAGCATGGTGCGTCAATGTGTAGAACAATTTGATCAACCAGAAAAAATACATTTAAGTTATTTAGTATCTGGTTCTGGTGGTGCAGGAGTTACAGTCATGCGCACAACTTTTTTAGGATTACAATATCCCTTTACAGCTTGGATAGATAGCAAATGGCAAAAAATCTTACCCTATACTCAAAGACAAATCATTGATTTTCCTTCTCCTTATGGCAGCAGTGGCGTTTACTGGTTTGATATGCCAGAAACCTATACCATTCCTCAAACCTTCCCATCAGTTAAAACTGTAGTTACCAAATTTGGTTCTATTCCCGACTTTTATAACCACCTGACTTGGATAACTGCACATATATTTCCTAAGTGGTTAATGCAGCGTCATTATATGATTGAATTTTTATCTCATGTCAGTTATTTTATGACAGATTTCACGAATAATTTTAGTGGCATTGGCGTAGCCGTACGTTCAGCAGTCACAGGTAAAAAAAATGGGCAAACATTTATTTACTGTTCTACATTAGTTCATGAAAATACAGCTTTGGCTTCTGGATGTGGTGCAGGTAGTATTGCTCAACTATTATTAGAAGGCAAACTCAAAAAACTAGGAGTTTCACCAGTAGAAGCAGCACTACCCACAAACTTATTTATCCCAGCTATGGAAAGCCGAGGTATGAAAATCAGTCAATCCATTACCCAAATTGATGATCAGGAATAATGGCTACCATAGCAAGCACTAGGATCTTGAAATCTCTCGTACTCAATTTTATCTTTTCCATGCCTAAAAAACAGAAATTTCCTCACTTAGTTGGTTCTAAGTGGACAACACACAAAAAAATAGATGGTTGGCGGCATTTTCAAGTAGTTAACCGCAAAAATCAGAGTAAGTGGGTTTATGCGGAAATGGTTGCTGCTTGTGATCCTAATGTCCGTTTTTGGTTAAATGCTAAATTGTTACAAGATAACTCTCAGTGGCAAGCTGGCTGGCAATCGCTACAGGAAATTGCTGGAATATCTGAAAATTAATAATTTATTACAAACAAATTACCAACATCGGAAAAGTATAAATTATTGAGTATTAATACTCAATAAAATTTATCAATTTGATCAATGTCCCGGCTAAATAAATTTAGGTGATCATTTTCAGCATTGCATAGAGCATCTATCTCTTCAAACTTCAAACTGCCTCAATTAGCTGTGTCTAACTCTGCCAAAGGGGAGTTGAAATGTCATAAAAATAGATACAAAAGTACATAGAGATCATTTTGTGTTTTGTAACTTTTTTATAAAAAAACATAATAAAACATTAAATAATAGTATTTTTATGAGAAATAAAGTATTTAAAGTATAAAAAAATGGCAATAAATCTTTCATAATCTTTAAGAATGCTAATAACTTTGTTTTTCATATTTAAACCCCCTTTCTTTTCTGTGTAATTTCGACAATAATTACAATCACATAGCTCACACATCGTCATCTGCGGCTAGGTGAAGGCAAAAGCTTGATCCACGAGTTTGACAAGAAATAATTTAGAGGCAAACAAAAGTGAAACTAGCAGTTTACGGAAAAGGTGGTATTGGTAAATCCACAACTAGCTGTAATATATCTGTCGCCCTAGCCAAACGCGGCAAAAAAGTTCTGCAAATTGGTTGTGATCCAAAACATGACAGCACTTTTACTCTCACAGGGTTTTTGATTCCGACAATTATCGACACCCTCCAAGAAAAGGACTACCACTATGAAGATGTTTGGCCAGAAGACGTAATTTATAAAGGCTATGGCGGTGTAGATTGCGTAGAGGCAGGTGGTCCACCAGCTGGTGCAGGCTGTGGAGGTTATGTAGTTGGCGAAACCGTAAAATTACTGAAAGAATTAAATGCTTTTGATGAGTATGATGTAATTTTATTTGATGTCTTGGGTGACGTTGTTTGTGGTGGTTTTGCAGCTCCCCTCAACTATGCTGATTACTGCATGATTGTGACTGACAATGGCTTTGATGCTTTGTTTGCTGCGAATCGGATTGCGGCTTCAGTTAGGGAAAAAGCCCGAACTCACCCCCTACGTTTGGCTGGTTTAATTGGCAACCGGACTTCTAAGCGTGATTTAATCGAGAAATACGTGGAATCCGTACCTATGCCAATTTTAGAAGTCTTACCTTTAATTGAAGATATCCGTATTTCCCGCGTTAAGGGTAAAACTTTATTTGAAATGGCAGAGCATGATCCTTCTCTGAGCTACGTTTGCGATTACTATCTGAGTATCGCTGACCAAATTCTGGCTCGTCCAGAAGGGGTTGTGCCTAACGACTCTCCAGATCGGGAATTGTTCTCTTTGTTGTCTGATTTTTATCTAAATCCGGGTAAACACGAGGTTCCTAATTCAGAAGAGGCACTAGACTTGATGATTGTATAACATCATCACTATTTAGGATGAGGAAAAATATGGCTTTCTTTAACAGCTTTACAGATTCGATCAGACAGAAGTGGTTGCAATTCTTTCAGTCCAACCGGGAATGGATTATCCTGCACATGAAAATAGAGTCTGTGTACACTCCTGATGGCGGAAAGCGACCACCTTCATACCTCATCCTTGGCGTTATTAATGCTCTAGAACCAAAATTAGCACAGTTAATGATGCCGTTTTCTCGGCTGAATGCTGATGCTGACACCCTGATTGAAGTGCTGGATTTGCATTTTGATCCAGATATTGCTCTTGGTAATAGTTTTATTCCTCCAGTGGTATCAGACGAGATTCATCAGTACGATTCCGGCGCGAGTCAGGATGAAAATATAGATGATGAAACTCTCGCAGTTTCCTATGGAAATGACTATGAGATCAATTCTGATGAGCAAAGTCTAGGATTCAGGGAATCTCAGTTAAGTGAAAATCACCTGGGTGATGAGTTCCATGACTCACTCGGTACGGAAGCAGATGCTTTTGGCGAAATTTCTTTTGATGCGCCGAATGCTGGGGCTGAAAATTTGCATGAGCCAATGCTGGATGATCTGAAGTATTCAGATGAAAACGCCTTTAAAGATGTGTTATCCGATGTCTGGGGTGATGAGACAGCATTGCAAAAAAATGAAGAAAATAACGATTTATTAGGGGAAGAACTGCCATCAGGAGTTTTTGATGAGTCAGAAATTGCCCGTCTCTTCCCCAACACTTAATTATTGCTGTTCCTGTTGAATATAGGCGCTGCTACAGGTATTGAGGGGGATGTCTGAATCTCCCCCTGTACCTACCCTACTTTCACCTGCTGTTAAATACCAAGGGGAAAAAAATTAACATGACTATCGCTCAACAACCAGAAGCTCTAAACTTTGAGTGCGAAACTGGAAATTACCACACCTTCTGCCCAATTAGCTGCGTGGCATGGTTGTATCAAAAAATTGAAGATAGCTTCTTTTTGGTAATTGGTACTAAGACTTGTGGCTATTTTCTCCAAAATGCGATGGGGGTAATGATTTTTGCTGAACCTCGCTATGCAATGGCAGAGTTGGAAGAGGGGGATATTTCGGCACAACTGAATGATTATGAGGAGTTAAAGCGGTTGTGCTTGCAAATTAAGCGCGATCGCAATCCTAGTGTGATTGTTTGGATTGGTACTTGCACTACAGAAATTATTAAAACTGATTTGGAAGGTTTAGCACCGAAGTTAGAATCAGATATTGGTATTCCTATCGTTGTCGCCCGTGCAAATGGTCTGGATTACGCCTTTACCCAGGGTGAAGACACTGTTTTGGCTGCAATGGCTCATCGTTGTCCTACTCATGCTCCTGCGGCGGAAACTGAAACGGAAAAGGGCGATCGCAACGCCATTCAAAAGCTGCTAAACTTCGGCAAGAAAAAAGAAGAAGTTATCCAAGATGAATCTGAGTATGTAGATCATCCACCTTTAGTTCTCTTTGGTTCTCTTCCTGATCCTGTGGTGACGCAGTTAACCTTGGAACTGAAGAAACAAGGAATTAGAGTTTCCGGCTGGCTACCTGCAAAACGCTTCACGGAATTGCCAGTAATTGAACAAGGGTATTATGTCGCTGGTGTCAACCCCTTCCTCAGTCGGACTGCGACTACCTTAATGCGTCGCCGCAAGTGTAAACTCATTGGCGCACCTTTCCCCATTGGCCCTGATGGAACTCGCGCCTGGGTAGAGAAAATTTGCTCTGTGTTTGGTATTACTCCCAAAGGTTTGGATGAACGGGAAGCCCAAATTTGGGAAAGCGTGGAAGATTACGTAAAATTGATTCGTGGTAAGTCTGTATTCTTCATGGGTGACAACTTGCTGGAAATCTCCCAAGCGCGGTTCTTGGTACGCTGTGGAATGACAGTGCAAGAAATCGGCATTCCCTACATGGATAAGCGCTATCAAGCTGCTGAGTTGGCGTTGTTAGAAAAGACTTGTCACGAAATGGGTGTACCTTTGCCCAGAATTGTGGAAAAGCCGGATAATTACAATCAACTGCAACGGATTTATGCATCTAAGCCTGATTTGGTAATTACTGGTATGGCTCATGCTAATCCTTTGGAAGCTAGAGGGATTAATACTAAGTGGTCTGTAGAGTTCACTTTTGCTCAAATTCACGGTTTTACTAATACCCGTGACATTCTGGAGTTGGTAACTCGTCCGTTACGTCGGAATACTAATTTGCAGGATATGGGTTGGGATAAGTTGGTGAAGGAAGAAGCGAAGATTTAGGTTTTAATCAACACTATAAATATGCTGAGGCGGACAAATGTTCGCCTTTTTTTTATCTTAGTAGGCGTAGTTCGTCGTTGCGATCGCGTTAATTCCAGGTAACTATGTTTTAGAATTATAATACAACCGATTACACCAAACAGAAATGATATCTATCAACCTAGATCGAGAAACAGAAATCTATCTAGCAGAAATTATTAATCAAGAGAATATTACCTCCGAAGAACTGCTAAAACAACTAATTTATCAACATTGGCAAACTATAAAACCTCGTGAAACCCTCGCTCAAAGACGAGGAAAACATCCAGAAAATCTACTACAAGATGCTGATCCTGATTTATCATTACGAGAAAATCGTAAAAACATCGTCGCAGAGCATATACAAAATCGTCATCAGAATCGAAAACAACCTTTTGAAAGAGTTTACTTGGAATTGTAAAGTTGATTCGTGATGATGATTAGGCGAACAAATGTTCGCCTTTTTTTAACGTTCGCGTAGCCCATACTACAGAGGAGAAGAGGATGCGGAGGAAGAGAGGGAAATTAATTCAAATAGCAGATTGTAAGTTTAGGGGTTGAGAGGGAATTATGTACATTAATTCTGCACTGTCTAGTTTAATTTCTGTAGATGGAGTTAATTTCAGCCAGTCATGGAAGCTGATTCCTAGTTGGGATACGGCTTGTATTTCTGTCTGGTAAGATTCAAATCGGCGACTGGTTTCAATCATCGATTCCATTATCTCAAATACTTGGGGAAGACGTTTGTAAGCTTCCTTTTCAAATCTCCCTACCCCCAATCCTGATCAAAGTTCCATCTGCCAACCCTTTCGCAATCCAATTTGTAAGCGCAAAAGTTACTGTAAGTGCTAAACTCATAATTTTTTATTCGTTGGTAAACCCTCAGCAGCGCGATATCCCGTGAAAAGCCGCAAATACTCGCGCTTTACTCAGTATTCCCAATTAAAGTTCTAATATCTCTAACTAGCGCCTTTCTCTGTGTTCTCTGCGCCTCTGTGGTATGCGCTACGCGAACGTTAAAAAGAGCGATAGCTACGCTTGCCAAAGGCATCGCTCAAACACCAAACCAATCAGATATAGTTAAATTAAAGAAAAAATGAAAATTCAGAATAATTATGCTTAGTGGAATTAAACAAAAGGCTATTGTCGGTAAAGATGGCAAAATTGAACTGTCTACCACCGAACTACCAGAAGGAACAGTGGTGGAAGTCATTGTGCTAGTTGAACCACCCACTGAGGAAGATGAAACTACCTATCTGATGAAATCAGAAGCTAACAAAACACATTTACTTAAAGCTTTGGAGAATGTAGAAAAAGGAAATTTGATATATGTTGATTTAGACGAATATGAAAAAGGTTGCATTTGAACCCGAAGCCTTTGAACAACTTGGTCAATGGGCGACAGAAGATAAAAGAATTTTCAAAAAAATATTGGCACTAATTAAAGATATACAAAGAGATGCTTTTACAGGAATAGGTAAGCCAGAAGCCCTAAAATATGAACTACAAGGTTACTGGTCAAGGCGTATTTCAGATGAACATCGATTAGTTTACAAAGTGGAAAAAGATTTATTAATTATTTTGTCCTCTAAATATCATTATGAATAATCAATGTTATTATTCTCACAATAATGCCTTCATAAATTAAGGTTAAAAAAGTCATACCCAAACTTATAAAAAGCTTGGGTATAAAAACACGGCAATTAAACGGCAGTTTACTAACCAATGAGAAATTAAACTCATTAACTAAACAGCACCACTATTTTTATTAAATAGAATCGCTATAGTTTTACAAATTAATTTCATATCGTATAATAAACTCCAATTTTTTTGATATTCTAAATCTAAACGAATTACATCCTCAAAACTGCGTACTGTAGAGCGGCCATTAACTTGCCATTCTCCACTCATACCTGGTTTAACGTCTAAACGTTGCCACTCCGGGACTTCATAGCGCTCGACTTCATCGGGTGTGGGTGGTCTAGTACCCACTAAACTCATGTCGCCTTTGAGGACGTTCCAAAATTGGGGTAATTCATCCAAACTGGTGCGCCGGAGAAATCGCCCTACCCGCGTGACTCTAGGATCTTTTTCGTTCTTGAAGAATGCACCTTGGACTTGATTTTTAACTAGGCATTTTTTCGCTTCAGCATCTACACACATGGAACGAAATTTCCAGATTTTAAACCGTTTTCCCATCCAACCGCAGCGAATTTGACCAAAGAAAATAGGGCCGGGATCATCAATTTGGATAGCCACTACGATGGGAATGAATAAAAATGCTGTAATTACTAAACCTACTAGTGCGCCAATAATATCTATGAACCGTTTCATCCAAGATGCTACAGAGGGATGAGTGGTGGGTAGTTGCTCTACTTTGCGAGAATTAGTTTTGTAAGTATCTGTGTATTTTTTAGCTTCTCTTGGGGAACAAGTGCTATTAGATTCAATGGTAAAAACTTGATCTAATCCTGTGAGGTTTAATACTGCCATCACTTGAGGGGTGACACTCCGCAAGGTCAAGGCAATCCCTTTTTTTTGGGCATTTTTCAAATTACTTACTAAAGCTCCCAAACCACTACTATCCATAAAAGTAGTTTGCTGAAAATCAATAATAATTTGCTTTGGAGGTAAGTGGTGTTGAGTTAAATCTTGGCAGGTCTGCTTAAAGCCTACTGCCTCAAGCACGCTTAACCGCGCTGGCACCTGCACTATTACAGTTTCCTGGAAGGAAGTAACGGGAAAGTCTTCCTGTGTGGGTTGGCTAGTCATGAAGCTTTGCACTTTCGTTGCCATGTAAATTTAAACTGCCAAAAATTATTTTATCCTGAGAATTTACTTAACCTCTGGCTGGCGTGACAGTTCATTGGTAGGCATAAACACTAATAGTAGTTACTTAGTTAGGATATGAGCAAATATTGCCCGCGAAGCTTCACAATAGAATGAGAAGTAAAAAACTATCTAATCTTTTGTGCCGATGCAGCGCGATCGCGTTGCTACTATCCCATGACTGTCAAAACTACGGTTCCACCTACAGCACGTCTCATTGAGGTCTTTTCTGCTATTCAAGGGGAAGGACTGAATGTCGGGACACGTCAACTTTTTATTCGCTTTGCTTTATGTGACTTGCGCTGCCACTTTTGTGATAGCGCTCACACTTGGAATGCACCCACTACTTGTCGGATAGAGCGATCGCCTGGATTGCGCGATTTTGAGATTTACTCTAATCCTGTCCCACTACCCATATTACTCCAATGGGTTAAAAGGCAAAACCTACCTTGTCTACACGATAGCATTAGCTTAACTGGCGGCGAACCCCTTCTTCATGCAGCTTTCTTAAAGGAATTTCTCCCCCAAGTGCGATCGCTTACCAATTTACCAATATATCTAGAATCTGGAGGACATCGGCCAGAACAGTTAGCGATGATTTTACCCTACCTTGACTCTGTGGGCATGGATTTAAAACTGCCCAGTGTGAGTGGTGAAAGTCTTTGGGAAGAACATACGAAATTTTTACAATTATCTTTTGATGCACGTTTAACAACTTTTGTCAAGATAATTATTGCTAAGGATACAGATTCAGCAGAGTTAGAGCGTTCAGCCGCAATAGTGGCAGATATTAGCCCAGATATTCCCATATTTTTACAACCTGTTACACCTCTACCAGTTTCTCAACAACTGACTGAAACACCTGTACTAGCACCTACGCCACAACAGGTCTTGATGTGGCAAGCTTTAATGAAGCAGTTTGTACCACAAGTCCGGGTAATACCCCAAACTCACAAAATGTTGAATCAGCTGTAATCATCCAGAGCTTAACTGTTGATTAACCTAATTTTAATGCAGGGAACTGAAACTCAGTAAATTCACCGTTTTTCCGGTATTTACATGATTTACCCAAAAAGTTGGATTTCTGGATTAAGTCTGTCATTAATCACCAGCGTAGTTAGTATTACGGCATCTTTAACTCCCGCATAGGCTATTTCTTTTGTGAATAGCTTCACCATTCCTGGTGAGAGTACAGATTTCAGAAAGACTGATATTTCCGACCCGAATATCAATCGCCTCGCGTTTATCTCGGATTTATATTACGATCGCCAAAGTAATTTATATTATGGTGTAGGCGATCGCGGTCCTGGAGGCGGTATCATCTCCTACGATACGCGAGTCCAAAAATTCTCCCTAGATGTTGACCCCAACACAGGTCTTTTAGAGCTAGTAGTGAAGAATTACAAGGCTTTGTTACAGCTACACAAGTTCCCGAACCAACAGCTAGTGCAGGACTAATTTTGCTAGGCTTAAGCGCTTTTTGGCTCAAGCAGAAATCTCAAGTGATTAAAGATTAATTGAATATTATTTGGGGTTGGGAACTACCCAACCCACCGCATGACTGGGTGATTCTAGAATCCAGGTTCATCTGTAGTCCGAGACTTAGCTTTAGCTTTGTTGGCGCTGCGTTTGAGGGCAGAAAGTCTGGCTTCGTAACGAGACCGTTGGCGCTTGCTAGGTGTATTATCAATCATTGTTTTCAACGCACTACCAAGGCTCTTGTAGGCGTTAGGAAGACTATAACCAAAGCGTGTTGCTAAAGCTATGGCTTTCTCGTCCGCAACTAGTAATTCTCTAATTTGCTTTTCGCCATTATTCTTTTGATACAAGCGCCAGCCAGACACACCACATAATGCCAAAGCTAATACCAGCAATAATCCATCCTGCACCCATAGCTCACCCACAGCACCACCTAAACCAATAGCTAATGCTGCCATTTCCCAACCATCTTTGGGAATACTATCATTTTGAATGCGAGCCACTTCATGCCAGAATAAGAGATTACGCTGATCCATCGCCAGAGCATCCCATTTCACCAAGTCAATTTGAATTTCTACTTGGTCTTTACCAATCTCTTCGCAACGGATCATCGGTGGATTAACCTCGGTGGTACCTTCAACCGTGACCCAGCTCTGCAATTCTGGCGGTAGTAGACCTTTTAACCGCCGGAGTTCACTCATTTCTGCTTTGGCAAAGGAGGTTGCGTAGGATGTCATAAAATCCAGCCCTAGAAAACTTCAGTATATAGTGAAGGTATTACTTTGGAGTATAGCTATTTCAGTGATGATTCGCCTGACTCGTGGTTGACACTCCCGGTTGCAAACTGCACATCATTATACTCCGATTCAGGAGGCTATCTTATCTATAGAGCGATCGCCCTACCATTGTTTTGTGCCATTACTATGATTTTTGAACCTCACACGACTCAAAGTCCCGTGATTACTGCTTCAACCATCTCCGCCTGAATTGCTCCAGGACTTACAAGTTCTCCACAGACGTTTCAAGCCTCCGGCGCACCGACGGCGATTTTTAAACAAGTACCTAAAAATTCTAAGTATGTTTAACCTCTGTACCTTAAAGATTTTACCCACTAGAGGAGCGATAAAAATACCTATTTCCTAGTGGAACCCCATATCTTTAGTTGTCGTGGTTCAGATTTAGCTTGGTTTTCGCTATATGGTAATTTTAACAGAATAGATCGCGCCTAACTCGTGACTTCCAGTGATGAGTGTGGAGCTTGAAGACATCAAATCTTCATAGTTGGTAGTACCTATACTCAAATTCCGGAAAATACTCGATAAACACAAACTAGCCTAGACTGGAATCAGAGTTTATTATACTTCTATACAAGTTGTCAATTTATGCCAGCTTTACTCAGTGCTTACGTATATACTTAATCTAGGAAAGCTCACCTATAGTACCTTAAGTTTATCCATCCACATTGCTATTCAACCAGCCATTAAGTGATTTTTTGAGATGCTCAGAATACCAAGGAAAATCAGCCTAAAAGTTGACTGGATATTTTGAGATTATGCCTAATTTTTGATGAATCAATCCCGAAAATGTATTCTACACATAATTAGCAATTATAATACTTAATAATAATAAGAATAAGCAGCAACTATACATTTTATACGCGCTTAATAGTGATAAAAAACACACCATCCCTGATACTTAAGTAGCTGATATAAAATTTACTAAATCTTCAATGAAAAACCCTGTTATTCCACAAGTTATGAAGAGAAAATTAAATGTAGCACCATAAACGTGAGAAAGAGTGATTTTCTTGAAAATATTCTCATGAACCACAAGAACCAGGAAACTTATAAATAAACTTTTATGCGGATTTTAATCTATTCCTATAACTACTATCCAGAACCCATTGGCATAGCCCCTCTGATGACAGAACTAGCGGAAGGATTGGCCAAACGTGGGCATACAGTGCGGGTAATCACAGCTATGCCTAACTATCCAGAACGTCAAATTTATGAGGGCTACCGGGGTAAGTGGTATTTGAATGAATATAAAAATAATGTTCACATCCAACGCAGTTATATTTGGATTCGCCCCCAACCCAATTTGTTGGATCGAGTATTGCTAGATGCTAGTTTTGTGGTAACAAGCTTTTTACCCGCTCTATTTGGCTGGCGACCGGATGTGATTCTCTCAACTTCACCATCTCTACCTGTTTGTGTGCCGGCTGCTCTGCTCGGATGGTTACGCGCCTGTCCTGTGGTGTTAAATCTTCAAGATATATTACCAGAAGCTGCAATTCATGTGGGATTGCTGAAAAATAAATTTCTGATCAAGGTATTTGCTGCATTAGAAAAGTTTGCCTATCACACAGCCTCAAAAATTAGCGTTATTGCGGATGGATTTGTGGAAAATTTAATATCTAAGGGGGTAAAACCTGAAAAGATTGAGCAAATACCTAATTGGGTTGATGTCAATTTTATTCGCCCTTCATCCCCAAACAATAATGCTTTTCGGGCAGCACATGATCTCGATGGTAAATTTGTCGCCCTCTATTCTGGTAATATTGGTCTCACACAAGGCTTAGAAACGGTCATTCAAGCCGCTTCTGTGTTGCGCCACATTCAAGATATCGTCTTTGTGATCGTTGGTGAGTCCAATGGATTGCAACGACTACAGCAGTATTGTTTGGACTGTGGTGCAGATAATGTTTTACTGTTACCGCTTCAACCCCGGAAAAAATTACCACAAATGTTAGCAGCTGCGGATGTGGGCTTAGTAGTGCAGAAGCAGAATGTGGTTTCTTTCAATATGCCATCAAAAATTCAATTGTTACTAGCCAGTGGTCGGGCTTTAGTCGCCTCTGTACCGGAAAGTGGCACAGCGGCAAAAGCTATCAGGGAAAGTGGTGGGGGCGTTATTGTACCTCCAGAAAACTCCCACGCTTTAGCTCAGGCTATTGTGGACTTATACCAGCATCCCAAAAAAGTGAAGGATTTAGGTATCAAAAGTCGTCAATATGCTATGGAACAATATGCCTTTGAACAAGCTTTAAATCAGTATGAAGATTTATTTGAATCATTGATTGCTAGTAGTTCAAAACTCGCCCCTGGAATAGTTAGAAAGCAGGAAGTTTAATAATCTGTTGATTATGAGCAAGGATCAGGACATTCTTGGTTCCTTGACACTCTCCGGGAGCCAAGCCACGGAGATTCTTGGTTCAATGAGTCCACTCTTCCGAAGGGGCGTATTGCAATAAGCCCGTACAATAATGGTCGTCGAACAGTTGGGAAAGGATAGAGGTAGGGAAAAATCTTACCATTGTATACAAATATTGAGGATGGGGCGGATTGTCTAGAAGTAGGTGAACAGATGAAAGGTTCGCTAGAAAAGGATTACTTGATTTTTATCAGCACAAAATCCGTCGGCCATGAGTTTTGACTGAATCCCAAAAACAGTCGTTTTTTTGTTAGTATTCAAACAAACCAACACATACACTTGCGATGCAATTTGTTTGTAAGTCAGTGATTGGAGAAAATTGTAACACAAGGGATAAAACACCTGAGGTTTAATGTCTGATTATTTCCAAGGAAATTTCCCATTACAGTCCGTTTCGGAGATCAAGAATACACTCGGAGGACTAAGGGACCAAACCAAAGAGGTGAGTGATAATCTGGCTGTGACTGTAGCCGCAGCAGCTTCTGACCGGAAAGCGGATGATATTTTAGTGCTGAAGGTAGGAGATGTATCTTATCTGGCAGATTACTTTGTGATCATGACCGGTTACTCTAGGGTTCAAGTGAGGGCGATCGCCCAATCAATTGAAGCGCAAGTTGAAAGTGATTGGCAACGACGACCTCTGCAAACAGAAGGAAAAGCCGATAGTAGCTGGGTGCTGCTCGATTACGGTGAAGTGATTGTTCACATCATGATGCCAACAGAGAGAGAATTTTATAATTTAGAAGCATTCTGGTCTCATGCAGAACGGATCTCCCTGGCAAATTCTGATGAGGGTGGGGGTAAGCCAAAATGATCAGACCTTCGGTTGTCAATTGCCCAGTTCCCATAGAGCAACAACCTCTGAATGAATACGAAGAATTAAAAACATCCTGGCTGTTTTGCGATTGCATCTTGAATTGGCAAGACTACATCACAAAAATCCTTTGGATTTGGAGTTTATCGTGGCTGGTGGCGGGTCCAGTAGCAGCAGCTAGTTTCCCCCCACAGAAGCAACTGGTTCACTTTATTCTCTGTGGCGCAGCCGGGGCGAGTTTAGGGGTGGTTTTGGTACTAGTAAGGTTATTTTTGGGATGGCTCTATGTACGCGATCGCCTCTACAACACTACCGTATTCTATGAAGAGTCTGGTTGGTACGATGGCCAAACTTGGACAAAACCGGAGGAAGTGATCACACGCGATCGCCTGATTGTAACTTATGAAATCAAACCCATTCTCCAGCGCTTAAAATTTACCTCTGCTGGCTTGGCGGGAATGTTTCTTATTGGTACTATAGTTTGGCAATTGTCATAAATCTTCATTGGTGTTAAGTAATTAACAACTAATCACTAATGAAAACCGCTACCTCCAAAATCAATTATATTTTTTTCGGTTGTTTCGCGGTGATGCACGGTGGTTTTATTGCTGCCGTGCTGTACTAATTAATAAAAAAGGTAATAAATTTTAACCCATGACAATGGGAAAACGCACTCAATCTAAACCTCTGGAAGTCCGGCTACTGCGAGAAGGGATTATTGAATCCCGGCATATAGTCGAGGCTGTAATCTGCGACGAACGGGGACGGGTTCTATCCGTTGCTGGCAATTCTGAAACTGCGGCCTTTGTCCGTTCAGCACTCAAACCGTTTCAGGCACTGGCTGTCACCACCACCGGCACACTGGAACGCTATAAATTGAGCGATCGCGACTTAGCCATAATTACCAGCTCCCACAAAGGCACTATTGAACAGGTAAGACAAGCATTTAATATCCTTTGGCGTGCCGACCTAGACCCGACAGCACTGCAATGTCCGATTCCGGAAGGGAAAAAAAGCGCCCTGGAATATAATTGCTCCGGTAAACACGCCGGAATGTTAGCTGTTTGTCAACAACGACATTGGCCGATAAACAACTATTTACAACGTAAGCACCCATTACAGCAGTTGATTTTGGGCAAAGTTGCCGAATTGTTGCGAATGCCAGCCGAGGAATTTCTCAGCGCTCACGACGACTGCGGCGCACCCACCTATCTGATGCAAATCAGTCAGATGGCATCTTTGTATGCTCTCTTAGCCTCTAGTAGCAACGTTGATATGGAGCGCATTGTCCGTGCTATGACTCATCATGCGGCTATGGTAGCAGGAGAAGGCGAATTTGACACAGAACTCATGCGTTTAGCTCCAGGAGAACTAGTAAGTAAATCTGGTGCCGAAGGCGTGCAATGTATTGGCCGACTCGGTGAAGGTATGGGATTGACCATTAAAGTCATGGATGGAGCCAAACGCGCTAAATATGCCGTAGCCATTCACTTGCTCCAGCAGATGGGTTGGATTAGTCCCAGCGCCGCAGACAGCCTCTCAGAAAAGTTTATGACCTTGGGAAAATACAAGCGTTTAGAGGTAATTGGAGAATTATCACTTTTATAGTTGCCAAACTTGAGACTTTGTGGTTATACTATAGAAGTCAAGAGGCGACGCGGGATAGAGCAGTCTGGTAGCTCGTCGGGCTCATAACCCGAAGGTCAGTGGTTCAAATCCACTTCCCGCCACCAAATAAAAGATAAAATAAAACCCTAAACTATTAAAAGTTCGGGGTTTTGTTTTATTTTGATCTATTCTGAAAGAGAAACTTGACGAAAAGCGCGGAGAATCATGGTTGTGAAGTTGCAGCGACCGATTTTGGTGGGAGGATTGGGACTATCCTTTTCCCTGTGGATATTACAAAGCTGGCATGATTCCATAGTGCAGCTGAGTGAGTTTGGTTTATTTAGTGCTTTGGCTGTGGGTGGTGGTTTGTGGTTATTCCAGAAAAATCGCCCGAAAAATAGTTTAGAGGCACTAAATGGTATTGTTGTAGATCGAGCCATGGCCGAAAGTGCGATCGCCACAACAGAAACCGTAATTAACCAACTGGCAATAGAAGCAGAAAACCACATAGCCTTAGAGACATTACGAGCAAAAGTTGCCCAATTGCTCCTGGAATTAGACAGACAAGAAATTACAGTGGCTGTGACTGGTGGTAAATCTGTGGGTAAAAGCACTTTAATTCAAGTGCTGGAGTCTAGCAGTTGGCAAGAAACACAGCCAAAAGTCAACTTTTGGGAAACCCCAGCTTTGTTTAGAGAAGCGGGTGAAAACTCAGATGCGGCTGTTTTAGCAGCAGTGCAAAAATCAGATTTTGTGCTGTTCCTGACTAACGGTGATTTGACAGACTCGGAATTTCAAAGCTTACAGCAGTTAAAAGCCGCAAATCAGCCGGCTGTTTTAGTTTTCAACAAACAAGACCAGTATTTAGCTGATGAACGTGCTACTGTTTTACTGTCATTAAAGCAGCGCATAGCGGAAAATGTAGTTGCAACGTCGGCTTCTCCCATTCCTCTTAAAGTTCGGAAGCATGAAGCTGATGGTATTGTGCAGGAATGGATGGAACAACCAGCCGCAGATATCCAGCAATTAACAGACCAATTAAGTGAAGTTCTGGCAGAGAATGGACAACAACTGGTGTGGACAACTACTTTCAGAACAGCCAAATTATTGAAAGCTGAAGCGAAAAACTGGCTAAATCAAACTAGATGCGATCGCGCCACCCCAATTATTGAACAATATCAATGGATAACTGCGGGTGCTGCTTTTGCTAACCCAGTTCCAGCGCTGGATCTTCTCGCCACTGCGGCAATTAATGCTCAGATGGTCATGGATTTAGGTAATATCTATCAGCAGAAGTTTTCTTGGGAACAGGCGCAAACTGTAGCCGGAACAATGGGAAGTTTGATGTTGAAACTGGGTTTAGTAGAACTTTCCACAAAAGCCGTAAGTATTGTTCTCAAAAGTAACGCCGTCACCTTCGTTGCGGGTGGTGTAGTGCAGGGTGTCAGTGCAGCTTATCTTACCAGAGTAGCTGGTTTAAGTTTAGTGGAATATTTTGCACAACAGGAAATAGCGCTAGATTCGGGAAACGCCTTGAATTTAGACAAATTGCGGCAAACTTTGCAAAACGTCTTTCAGCGAAACCAGCAAATGGGTTTTTTGCCAGAGTTTGTTCAGCAAGGCGTGAAGCGTTTATTACCCCAATCACAACCTGAAACTGTAGGATAATTTCGTGCAAAGCCGTTAAGACGCATAATACAAACTTTGCGCCTACCCTTCCCTTCGGGACGCTCCGCGAACGGGAACGGCTTCGCCGAATGCGCCTTTGCGTGAGAATAATCTTTAGAAAAAATCTAAATCATTATGAAAATATCCAGCACCTACAAATGCAGGAGTAGCCGCAGCTTGTTTTTTAATCAGTTCTAGCAAGGTATTATTACAGCGCTCTGCCATTTCTGGATATTTATTCGCTATCCATTCCAAATCTGTAAATACACAAGGGTCACTAATATCAAAACCAATCTTAATTAGGTCTTCAGTTTGTTTTAAAGCTAAATTAAAAATACCGTCCAAATCTACAAATTGTTCAGACATAATCTAAATCATCCTCAATGCATGGCTTAAATTGACAATTACTCTTGTTGTGCTAACTGATTAATATAGGCGATAATTTCATCTTTACTTATTATAGCTGCTGGTGGTACAAGCCAACTAGGATAAACGTATACTGTACGACCTAACTGACTGGTTTTGCGTTTGTCTACAACAGTTCCCCATCTGTCAGGAGAAATAAACCAACGAGTACTTAATCTACTAGGAGGAATAGCACCCCAAGCCATTCCACTTGCTAAACAATACCAAATAATAGCAGATGGTGGCTTAACCCATTGTTTGCTTTCTACTTCTCCACACATCCAACCTTTATAACCAATCGGCAAAATACGATAATTTTCTATTCTACCTGAAACACCCTTAACGGATATCCAAAATAGCTTACGTTGATTATCGTTACTATACACAGGAATATCTTCATCAGTACCAAATTCGGTAATTACAGATTCTCCAGGATTAATGCCGCGATTTATTAAACCTTTACGAACTATTTCAACTGCTCGTTTTCCTTCTGATAAAAACTTTTCCCATTCAGATGAGGACATAATAATATAAATACAACTATCTCAAAGTAAATAATATAGCCTAAGATATTAAGATAACATAATAATATCTGCTACAATCTAATATTATTAGATAATGTATTCGATTTGTTAATGATTTTTTCCCATTGTATTTTTTCCTTTTTTTCTGGCTCAGGCTTTCTTGATTTAGGCTTTGAAAATAGTGGTTTTAATATTGTCTACGTCAATGAAATATTTAAACCATTCATGCAAGCATATCGCTATTCACGGGAAACACTGAAACTCCCAGAGCCAGAATATGGATATCACGATGGGGAAGCAGGAGATGTAAGCAAACTTATTGTAGGATTAGAAGCACAACGCTTTCAAGAATTAGTCAAAGATTGCCGCAAGTCTCATAATTTAATTGGTTTTATTGGTGGTCCCCCGTGTCCTGACTTTTCTGTTGGTGGCAAAAATAAAGGAAAATTAGGAGAGAATGGTAAACTTTCGGCTGACTATGTAGAATTAATTTGTCAAAATCTGCCAGATTTTTTTTTATTTGAAAATGTCAAAGGTTTATGGCGGACTAAAAAACACAGGTTATTTTTTGAGTATCTGAAGCAGAAGTTAAGCAAAGCTGGCTATATATTCACAGAACGGTTAGTTAATGCTATTGAATACGGTGTACCCCAGGATAGAGAAAGAATTATTCTGATTGGTTTTCGAGATAATTTAATTAAGGATATTGGCATTAATCACTTAATACCTGAAGCAGATTTTAATTGGCAAAAACAAATTTTATATCCTCAAGCACAGGTGTTTAATTACCCTTGGCAAAAATGCGAAATATTTCAAGAAAATTCTCTCAAATCTTGTCCTGAAGGTATACCAGAAAAACTAACAGTTGAATACTGGTTTAGACAAAATGATGTTTTGCATCATCCCAATGCTCAACATTATTTTAAACCCAGGGCAGGTATTGTCAAATTTGCGGTTGTTGATGAAGGAGATGTTTCTAAGAAGTCTTTTAAACGTCTGCATAGATGGCGTTATTCTCCTACAGTTTGCTATGGTAATAATGAAGTACATTTACATCCCTACCAATTGCGGCGAATTTCTGTAGCGGAAGCTTTAGCTCTTCAATCTTTACCTGCAAATTTTGTACTTCCAGAGGATATGTCACTGACTAATATGTTTAAAACTATTGGTAATGGTGTGCCTTATTTGGCATCAAAGGCATTAGCTGAAACTATTCTCGATTTTTTAGATAGACTTGTTTTGCCTGATGCGATCGCCTAACCTGATCTTAAACTCTGATACATAATCTTCAGGTACTTACAAACCCCACCTCTCCCGGCTTCCGGTTCCCTTACTGACTCGTTGAAGAGATTATTTTCACGATCAAGTCAGAATATATGTGTTTTAATATATATATAAGAAATGTCTTAATTTTTTATAAAGTTTAATAATAAATTACTGGCAAAAGACACGATGGCAGCAGACTATCCTGATATTGATATTGCGCCATTTATCGATCATTCTCTGCTGATACCAACGGCTACTCCAGAGCTGGTTGAACAATGGTGTGAAGAAGCGTACAGATTTAATTTTGCGGCGGTTTGTCTTCATCCCTCCTATGTGAAGCAAGCAGCAGAACTCCTCCACGGCAAAAATCCCCAAGTTTGTGCAGTGATTGGTTTTCCTATGGGGGCGACAACTTCAGCAGTCAAGCTATATGAGGCTCAGGAAGCTGCGGAAAATGGAGCAACTGAGCTAGATGTGGTGATCAATTTAGGTTGGTTGAAGGCTGGCAAAACTGAAGCAGTTCACCGCGAAATTGCCGAAATTTGTGAGGAAACTGGGCAAACTGTCAAGGTGATTTTGGAAACTAATCTGCTGACGGATGCTGAGAAAAAACTGGCTGCGGAAATATCTATGGAAGCAGGGGCGGGATTCTTAAAAACCAGTACAGGTTGGAATGGTGGTGCTACTTTGGCGGATGTGCGGCTGTTGAAGGAAATTACCAAAGACAGCGTGGGAATTAAAGCTTCTGGGGGTATTCGCACCTACAATGAAGCTATAGAGTTAATCCTCGCCGGCGCTACTAGATTAGGTACGTCTCGCAGTCTGGATTTGCTCCGCCAGCGCGATAACCTGGAAAAGACTGAATAGTTATGGTTTTTTGTGTTTAGTCATTGTTTTTTGCAGAGTAATGACTCATCACCAATAACTCATGACATAAGAGTAATGAGTAATGAGTAGAACTTATAAAGCCACTGGTATTAATCTCAAAGCCCAAATACTGGGAGAATCAGATAGATTAGTCACTATTTTGACTAGAGAGTTCGGTTTGATTCGCGCAGTTGCACCAGGGGCGCGCAAGCAAAACTCTAGCCTGGGTGCTAGAAGTGGAATGTTTGTGGTCAATGAATTACTGATTGCCAAAGGGCGATCGCTCGATAGAATTACACAAGCAGAAACTGTCAAAACTTATCCAGATTTGGCTAAAGATTTGGGGAAGCTGGCGGCTGGTCAGTATTTAGCCGAAATAGTCTTGTGTCAGGCGTTGAGTGAACAACCCCAAGAAGAACTTTATCAGTTACTCAATGAATATCTTCATCAATTGGAAGCATTACCCAGAAATGATACATCTGGTATTTATGCTAATTTAGCTCATGGAGTGTTTCACCTGTTTGCGCTGGCGGGTTTGTCGCCTCAAGTACAAGCCTGTTGTTTAACTGAAAATTCCTTAACACCAAACTTTATAGACCCTAACTGGCGGGTGGGTTTTAGTGTTACCGCAGGTGGTACAGTTTGCTTAGAGGCTTGGGAAAATTTGCGAAAACATAGAGATCAGCCAAGTCTTGTTCTATCAGCCCATCAACCAAACTTAGATTATCAAACAGTTTTTCATCGGCAAGATTTACCAGTAATTTCTTGTCGCTTGGATGCTACAGAACTAGCTATGCTTCAACATCTCTCAGAACCAGAGATAATGCGAATGGATACCGCCAAAAATTATAGCTGGTTATCTGTTGAGCAAATTTTGCGCCAATATGCTCAATATCATTTGGGTCGCCCTATTCGCTCTGCTACCTTGATTGACTCTTATTTTGCCGCTAACCATGATGCAACCGTCTGATTTGGATAGAAAAATCCTGCCTTTGTCACCCAGCCACACAAAAAAACCACATCGGGCATCAGATCCTACAGTCAAGAATCACTTGTGCGCTGTTCCTCAGTCTACAAGTAGTCAAGTAAATAGCCAAGAACAGCCAACACCCGATGTTAATCCCCATGTTCAAGAAATTACCAAAACTGATGTTTCCAAAGCATCGGTAGCTCACATAAATGGTAATGGCGAGAGTTTGTCAGTAGCTTCTACCTCGGAAAAAGAACCACCAGAATTAAATGGCTCTGGTATTGATGGTGAGACAGCATCAGACAATGGGGAACAACAGGGGTTTTTACCTGTGTTAAAAAATCCTAATTTTCTGGCTCTTTGGGGCGGTCAAGTTTTCTGCCAGATGGCAGATAAAGTCTATTTGGTGCTGATGATTGGCTTGATTAATACTCAGTTTCAGGGCAGTAATCAAAGTATTAGCGGTTGGGTATCAGCTTTAATGATTGCTTTTACAATTCCGGCTGTACTGTTTGGTTCTGTGGCTGGTGTATTTGTGGATCGGTGGTCGAAAAAGACTGTACTGGTAACAACGAATGCTTGGCGCGGACTCTTGGTTTTGGCAATTCCTTTGTTGTTATGGTTAACTGATGATTGGCAACCTATTGGGATGTTACCTGTGGGTTTTGGGATTATTTTGGCGGTGACTTTTTTGGTTTCTACACTCACCCAATTTTTTGCGCCAGCAGAACAAACAGCAATTCCTTTGGTGGTGGAAGAACAGCATTTACTTTCGGCTAATTCTCTCTACACCACAACCATGATGGCTTCGGTAATTGTGGGTTTTGCCATTGGGGAACCACTGTTAGCGATCGCTGATACACTTTGGCTGCAAATTGGTGGTAGTGATGGCTTAGGAAAAGAACTTTTGGTAGGTGGTAGTTATGCGATCGCCGGATTTATATTAATGTTATTGAGAACGAAGGAAAAACCCCACCACCCCGACACCGAATTTCCTCACGTTTTCTCGGACTTGCGCGATGGTTTCTCTTACCTAAAAGCTAACTCTCGTGTCCGCAATGCTTTACTACAACTGACTATTTTGTTTTCTGTGTTTGCAGCCTTAACTGTTCTCGCTGTGCGGATGGCAGAAATAATTCCTCATTTAAAAGCCTCCCAGTTCGGATTTTTACTCGCATTTGGTGGTATTGGTATGGCAGCTGGGGCGACCATGCTCGGTCAGTTTGGTCAACGCTTCTCCTACTCCCAACTGAGTCTCTGTGGTTGCTTAGGTATGTCAGCCACTCTTATGGGTTTATCAGTATTCACTACACAATTGGGGATAATTCTCCTGTTAGTCGCCTTGCTGGGTGTGTTCGGATCACTAGTTGGTATCCCTATGCAAACCGCCATCCAAACCGAAACCCCTCCAGAGATGCGTGGTAAGGTGTTTGGTTTGCAAAATAATGTGATTAATATTGCCTTGACGTTACCCCTAGCATTAGCCGGGGTAGCTGAAACCTTGATGGGATTACCAGCAGTTTTTGTGGTGTTAGCTGTAACTGTTTTCTGCGGAGGTCTATTAACTTGGTATAACTCTCAACAGTAGTTATCACTCTTAAATAATATATAATTTCATACATTCTCACTCACAGGAGTTGACGGAAAACTTCCACTTTCATGGTAGACTAAACCCAGCCAAAATCCATCATGGACTTACTAATTATCAATTTGATATGAGTAAGACTAACTTTTTATTAAAAAATAGTTATTAAAAACTGAATATGGCTCTTACCAGTCTACTAAGTAAAATTATCTGTAGTCCATTAACTGTTCCCTTACCTGCTTAGGCGACGACTGCTATATTTAGAGGCTAAGAGTAATTAACTGGGATAGTTGGGAGTTTTACCCAAACTCAAAACCCCAGCCATTAAAAAATTAATAGTTCAAACCCGCTTTTCTGAGTAGCTAATAAAGAATGCACATAGCCTGGATTGGAAAGAAATCACCCTTTTGTGGGAATGTCACCTACAGTCGAGAAGTTACAAATGCTTTGCATCGGGAACACCAAGTTAGTTTTCTGCACTTCGCCCAAGAAGAATCAGAATCTGACAATTGGGGGAATTTTCAAGAAGTGTCCCTACCTTTTATTTACAAATCCCAGGTTTACACAATTCCTACGTTAAAAGCAACTAAGGTATTAACAGATTCGCTGCGGGAAATCAAGCCGGATATAGTCCATGCTTCCCTAAGTTTATCACCTTTGGATTTTATGTTACCGGAAATCTGCGAGCAATTGAAGTTGCCTTTAATTGCTACTTTTCACACAGCATTTGCTGGGAAGGGAGCAAAATTTATTTCGGGAACACAGCTTTTAGCCTATCAACTTTATGCCCCTTGTTTAGCGAACTATGACCGAGTGATTGTGTTTTCCCAAATTCAGCGCGAGTTATTAGCACGTCTGGGTGTCAAGGAAGAAAAAATTGCTGTGATTCCCAATGGAGTTGATGCTATCAAGTATTCTCCGGGAGACTCGACAATTAAGGCGGAATTTAAGGCGGAACGTTTGTTTGTTTATCAAGGTCGCATAGCGCCAGAAAAAAACGTTGAATCTCTTCTCCGGGCTTGGAAGCAATCACAAATGAGGTCTGGGAGTAAGTTATTGATTGTGGGTGATGGTCCTTTGAAGTCTTCTTTGGAACCATTTTATGGTTCGGAATCTGGGATTATTTGGTTGGGATTTGTGGCTGATGAACAGCGCCGCATCGAAATTTTACGGGGTGCGGATGTATTTATTTTACCTTCGTTGGTGGAGGGCTTATCTCTGTCTCTGTTAGAAGCAATGGCCTGTGGAATAGCTTGTTTAGCTACAGATGTGGGTGCAGATGGAGAAGTTTTAAACCAAGGGGCGGGTGTAGTTTTAAAGACTAAGACGGTGCGATCGCAATTAAGAACTCTTTTACCTCTATTCCAAGACCATCCTGAGTTAACAGCTTTGCTGGGACAAAAAGCCAGAGAGCGTGTTTTAGAGCGCTATACCCTGAGTAAAAATATTAGTCAGTTAGAAGAATTATACAAGGAAGTTTTAACACAGTGGCCTGTAACTCTGACTCCCAGAGTCTGAAATATAGCAGGAAAAAGGCTTAATAAATTTGTTAACCCTCAGAACCAGTGATTAATTAGGCGATGAATGCGATCGCCCTCATTGGTTCATTTTTTTGTATAGCAACCGCTAAGGGGTTGGGGAAGAGGCAGGGGAGCAGGGAGCAGGGGGGAAAAGTTCCTAGTCCCCAATCGCCAGTCCCTAGTCCTCAGCCATAGCAATATTTCATAGTAATATTGTATTAGATGTTACTTTAGCGGCATTATGTCATTATTTAATGAAATAACTTTACAAAGTTTAAGATTTATTTTACACTCCTTTACATAACCGCTAAACGTTTAACTAATTTTGAATATGGCTTTAACTATCCAGTCCGCTCAGAATATCTTTTCTAATACTCAAGTACCTAGCCCCATTCCTGCTACCATCGCCCTGTTTGATCAACTCGGTGTTGATGACCAATTGGCATATCTTTGGTACGCTTACACTGAAATGGGTAAGACAATTACTCCCGCAGCACCTGGAGCCGCACGCCTACAACTAGCAGAAAGTTTGCTTAATCAAATTAAGAAAATGTCCCCTGAAGAGCAAACCCAAGTAATGCGGGATCTTGCTAATCGTGCTGACGCTCCTATCAGCCGTTCTTATGGCTTCTTCAGTGTTAATACCAAGTTGGCTTTTTGGTACGAGTTGGGAGAATTGATGAAGCAGGGTGTGGTCGCTCCTATCCCCAGTGGTTATCAAATGAGTCCTGGTGTGCAATTAGTGTTAGAAGCTACTAAGAAACTTGATCCAGGTCAGCAAATTACAGTGCTGCGGAATACTGTAGTCAATATGGGTTTTGATACCTCTGATTTGGGACCCAGTAGCTATCCCAAGCCTGCTGAAGAACCTGCATTTGCTCGTACTGCTCCATCCATCTCTTCAGTTAAAATTGATGGTGTGACAGAGCCTGCTGTACTGAGCTATATTGAAGCGATGAATGCTGACGACTTTGATAAAGCTATTAGTTTGTTTACTGCTGAAGGTGCGCTACAACCACCATTCCAGAAACCTATTGTAGGGCATGAGGCGATCGCTAAATATATGCGCGAAGAAGCCCAAGGGTTGAACATGATGCCAAAACAAGGTATCTGTGAAGAGCAACCTGATGGCTCGAAGCAACTTAAAATTACAGGTGTTGTGCAAACTCCTTGGTTTGGTGTAACTGTGGGAATGAATATTGCTTGGCGCTTCTTAATCAATCCCGAAGGCAAAATTTTCTTCGTAGCAATTGATATGCTGGCTTCTCCTGAAGAACTACTAAGTCTGCGTCGCGTTTAATGCAGCAGGGTAAGTATTTCTTATCCTACTAAAATATTTCTAACATTTGCCAGACATTGACCACATTTAAATATACTTTTTTTTAAACCCTTGTAGGGACTTTCTCTGAAATGTCTCTACATTTTTTGTGTAAAATACTTAGAACTTTAACAAAAATTAACATCTAGTCCTCACCATGCCAAAATGGGAAAAAATTTAAAAGACTTTTAAAGTGATATTTATGCTTAGAAAAAGGGAATATTAAGGTTATAAATCCCTCATTGATATGACGAAATCAAATATTGTGGAACCTGAGAAGAAAAAATTACAAAAGTCTCGTTGGCTTGCATGGATACCTTACCCTAGCTGTTGGCTAAAATCATTGGTTTTGATAATATTTCTCCGAGTGATTATATTTGTAGCTGAGATTTTAGTAAAAGTAGGCTATAACGTTGCTTATTTTGCAAGTAGTCCAGAAATCCTGGGTATATTCATAATATTAACTCTTCTCTGTCCAATTCCAATTATTGCCTTTAGCCATAACTTTCTGCATTTAATTTTCAGTCGTTTTATTCCGGAAATTCAAGCACCAGAAATAGGTATTGTCACAGGATTAATCCCAAAATTAATGAGTTGGTGGGAAGGAATATATGCTTGGCTTGTAATTACTTTATCTACGCTGACAAGTTTTTTAATTGGGACTATTGTTTTACCTTTATTTCAACTTAGTTATCCAACGGCGATTGAAAGATACACACCATTTCAACAGACAATAATAGTAATACTTGGTTTTATTTGGTTAATTCAAGGAGCGCTTATTTACCAAATTGACTACTTGGTTCGACATCGTTTAATATCTGTGTATTCCAGAAAATAGGGAGCATCCCAATTCGGTAAAAACATAGAGAAGACTGATGTAAAAAACCGTTCAGAGGTTCGGCGAAGCCTATTAGACCCTCTTACCTTGGCGTTCTTTGCGTCTTGGCGGTTGCTATAGTTCTGATCGCACTCCAGTTTAGTAGCAATTAGTACAGTGACTCATCTATAACTATTTGTTCAAAGACCATCCTAAATTAGTTGGTTGTTCATAAACGCGCTTCAGGGTATTCACGTCTCTGGGAGAAATGGGTGGCGGGTTGCGAACTTGGGAAAAGTATAAAGCATCCGTTGGTAAATCACTATGTCCCCAAATTCCCAGGGCGTGACCGAGTTCGTGACGGACTGCTGCTTGGAGAAACACACCTGTTTGACTAGGACTCAATAAGATGGTGAAACGGTGAAATAAAATATTGTTTTTGGTGTAAGTCTCATAACTAGCTTGGGCTGAACGCGCACGGGGAAAATTACCATCACGGGAAAATTGCAAAGGTGGTGCTTTTCGCAGAATAATAATATCAGCTATATCTGGTTGCTCCACTACCACCAATGGTACATAATCTCCCCATTCTTGCACAGTTGTTAAGACACTGCTAAACCAAAGTTGAGCCTGCTGATTATTGCTAATTTGTGGTTTTTCTAAGTAGATTTTAATGGGAAATTGCGACCAAACTAAATATCCCACTTGTGTTTTTTCCACTTGGGAAAAGTAATCTCCACTATTTGTCTGATCGTCCCATTGCGCTAATGTCGGCGGTAGGGGATGGGGATATGGGAAAATAAAGTTGCTTTCTATAACAGCAAAAGTTGGTAGACCAGTAAAAACAACTAGCAGCCCTGCACTGATGAATAAGGGCAGAACTGCTAATAATCTTTGGATATTAATATTTGGGCGGATTTTCGGTTTTGGGTATGGGATTTTACTTCCCATTATCGAGGTAGCCAACCAGCACTCAATACCACTGTTAAACCCATAAAAATCACTGTTAGCGCCCAGGTAACTCGGTTTAGGGTATCTTCTGCACTTTTGCTACTGCTAAACAATTGGGTTTGTCCACCGATGGCAATACCATCACCTTTGGGGCTATGTAGCAGCACTAAAACAATCACACCTAAAGCAGAAATAGCCCAAACGATTTGTACAATAGTAGTAGCTGTCATGATAATAATCTCTTTTATAATAAATTTTACATTAGTATTGTGGCATTAGCCAACTTCACGATCATCAGCCTGAATCGGCGGTTTTATCATGCCAAATCCATTCAGTTTTGTAGCTGTGGTTAGGAGTGAGAAAACTCTGCACTCCTAAACTTTTTTACATACCAGCTTCTACAGGGGTACGAGTGGCTTGCAGGTCATATCCAGCTGGTGTCAATAGCGATCGCCCAGTCATTTCTGAGGGTTGGGGTAACTGTAAAATCTCTAAAATGGTGGGTGCAATATCCGCTAGCTTACCATCGCTACGCAGTTCTACATTTGTACCATGTCCAGGAATTTTAATAGTTTCTCCTTCTACCAAAATCAAAGGTACTGGGTTAGTAGTGTGAGCTGTCCAGGGATTACCTTCTTCATCTAGCATATACTCGGCGTTACCGTGGTCAGCAGTAATAATTGCTGTACCTCCGGCTTTGCTAATGCTAGTCAGTAACCGACCTAAACAGTGATCCACTGTTTGAATAGCTGTGACGGTGGCTTCTATTTGACCAGTATGCCCTACCATGTCTGGGTTAGCATAGTTAATCACTACTAAAGAATAGACACCCTTTTTAATGGCGGCGATCGCCACATCTGTCACTGCTTCGGCTGACATTGTAGGGGCTTTGTCGTAAGTTGCTACCATCGGACTACTTACGAGTTCTCGGTCTTCCCCAGGCAAAGGTTCCTCTAGTCCCCCATTAAAGAAATAAGTGACATGGGCGTATTTTTCAGTTTCAGCCGTGCGGAACTGCTGTAAACCATGATTAGCAACTACTTCACCTAAAATATTACTCAAATTTTGCGGTTCAAAAGCTACATCTACTCGTAGTTCTGAATCGTATTGAGTAAAGGTAGCAAAAGATAATGGCTGAATTTGCTGTCTTTCAAAGCCTGTGAATTGGGGACTGACAAAAGCTTGAGTCAATTGTCTCGCGCGGTCTGGGCGGAAGTTAAAGAATATCACACCGTCCCCTGGTTCTATTGCACCGGGGGCAATACGGACTGGATTGATAAACTCATCCTTCACACCTTCAGCATAGGATGCTGCCAAAATTTCCTCAGCTTGACGACCATCAACCGCAGTATCCTGTGTCATCACGTCATAAGCACGTTGCACCCGATCCCAACGGTGATCGCGATCCATCGCGTAGTAACGACCACTGAGGGTGACTATGCGCCCAATTCCTTTTTGATCTATCTGATCCTGCAATAGCTTGATTGCTTTGATCCCCTCTGTGGGGGCTGTATCACGACCATCGGTAATAGCGTGGATACAAACTTGTGAAAGTTCCTGTTTCTTGGCTAAGTCGAGTAGTCCGAACAGATGGGTGAGATGAGAGTGTACCCCTCCCTCCGAACACAGCCCCACTAAATGCAACTTGCCATTGCCAGAGCGTACTTTCTGGCAAATTTTGACAAGTGCGGGGTTGTTGAGGATAGAACCATCTTCCACTGCATCGGAGATGCGTACCAATTCTTGGGGTACTACTCGCCCCGCGCCAATATTCAAATGACCCACTTCCGAGTTGCCCATCTGACCTTCTGGCAACCCTACGGCTTTTCCTGATGTGCTAATGAGGGTGTGAGGGTAAGCTGTCCATAAGCTTTCCATAATGGGAGTTTGAGCAGCGATAATAGCGTTTCCTCGCTGTTCCTCGCAATATCCCCACCCGTCTAAAATGACTAGCACCACAGGAGCAACAGGTGCTTTGGTCATAGTAAAATTGCCCTTTACTTTTTGTAATATCCGAATAATACCACTGCTAATCACCAGCGCAAGTGAATTTATACTGATTCACTTTTGTTCATTTACCTTTTCCAGAGGATTTGGCGGCTTTAGCAGCTTTCTTGGCAGCTTTTTCGGCGGCGATCGCCGCTAATTTAGCTTGTTCCTTTTCTTCGGCAATTTTATCTAGGTAGTAGTGGTAATCTCCTAAGTACACACGAAATTCACCGTCGCGGATTTCAACAATTTTGTTGGCTACTTGGGAGATAAAATATCTGTCGTGGGAAACTACAATGGCAGTGCCATCATAATTTTGTAAGGATTCTTCCAGCATTTCTTTGGCTGGAATATCTAAGTGGTTTGTTGGCTCGTCTAAAATCAGGAGATTAGCTGGATGTAATAACATTTTTGCTAATGCTAAACGTGCTTTTTCTCCGCCACTTAATGCCCCTACTGGCTTAAATACTGTCTCACCTGAGAACAAAAACCGTCCCAATATCCTGCGGACTTCTTCGTTTGTCCAGTCGGGAACTTCATCATGGATGGTTTCCATGACTGTTTTCTTTAAGTCTAAGGCTTCGGCTTGATTTTGCTCAAAGTAGCCGGGAAGTACATTGTGGTCGCCTAATTTGACTATGCCTTCTGTGGGCGGTTCCATACCCATAATTACCCGTAACAGGGTAGATTTACCCGCACCGTTGGGGCCAAGAAAGGCAATGCGATCGCCTCTTTCGATTAAGAGATTTGCAGAAAGAAATAAGATTTTATCATCATAGACATGGGTTAAATCTTTAATTTCCACTACTTCCCGTCCACTCCGGGGTGCAGGAGGAAAGCGGAAGTGCAGGGTTTTCACACCAGCTATAGGGGCTTCAATCCGCTCGACTTTTTCTAGTTGTTTTTCCCGGCTTTTCGCCTGGGTACTGCGAGTCGCACTGGCGCGGAATCTGTCCACGAAGGTTTGCTGTTTCTCTAGTTCTTTCTGCTGGCGTTCGTAGGCGCTAAGTTGTGCTAGTTGATTTTCGGCTTTTTGTGCTAAATATGCTGAATAGTTACCCAGGTAGGTGGCAGAAACACCACGTTCAGTTTCCACAATGTGGGTGCAGAGGCGGTCTAGGAACTCCCGGTCATGGGAAACTATCACCATTGGGGTATTTAAACCTTTGAGGTAATTTTCTAGCCACTCAATGGTTTCTAAGTCTAAATGGTTTGTCGGTTCGTCCAGTAGTAATAGGTCTGGTTTTTGCAGGAGGATTTTACCTAAACTCATCCGCATTTGCCAACCACCGGAGAAAGCGCTAACGAGGCGATCGCCATCTTCGGCATCAAACCCCATTTCTGGTAAAATTTTCCCGATGCGTGCGTCTAAGTTATAGCCATCAAGGGCTTCAAATTGACGTTGTAAGCGATCTAGTTTATCAATCAGTTTATCCAGTTCTTCTGGGGTAGCCGTTTCCATATCGCGCTGTACTTGCGCCAACGACATTTGGACTTTATTGGCTTCTTCAAAGACGATCCAAAATTCTTCTCTAACTGTGCGGCCAGGATCTACTTCAAACTCTTGGTTGAGGTAGGCTATGTGCAAACTGGAGGGACGAACGATTTCGCCGGCGGTGGGTTCAATTTCCCCAGTGATAATTTTTAGCTGGGTGGATTTTCCCGCACCATTAACACCGACTAAGCCAATGCGATCGCCTGGTTTGACTTCCCAGTTGATATCTTTGAGAACTTCGCCTGTAGGATAAATTTTACTGATATGTTCTAGTCGCAGCATCAAGTTTCTCTCAGGTAGGGTATGGGTAGTTAGGGACGAACTAACACCGTCTCTAATATTAACAAAAATTAACTCCAGATTATGCTTTTTGCAGTCTTTGAGGATGGAGTTTTTAACGCAAAGGTACGCTGAAGTTTTATTAGTCGTTATCAGGTTTTTGTGTAGCCTGTCTGACATCTTCTACACTCAGTTCCAAAGCCTCGGCTATTTGCTCTACAGTTAATCCTGCGGCTAACATTGGTGGAACTACTTTTAATTTGCCTTTGCGTTCGCCTTCTTGCTTGCCTTCTTGAAAGGCTTCCTGATAAACTTTAGTTTGCTTTAACTCGCTTAATTCAAACATTACTTCTATGTCCTCCTTGTTCTTCTTGGTGTTGATTTTGTCGGAGATATAAGCATAATTGAGCAAACAGTATTGAATAAGTATGTAATTTTTAACGCAGAGGGGCGTTAAGGTTAACGCAAAGGTACGCTGAGGTTTTATTAGTCATTATCAGGTTTTTGTGTAGCCTGTCTGACATCTTCTACACTCAGTTCTAAAGCTGCGGCTATTTGCTCTACAGTCAAACCAAATACTAATAAACGGGGTATTGAGTCTAATTTAGCTTTGCGTTCACCTTTGCGTTCGCCTTCTTCCTTGCCTTCTTGAAAGGCTTCCTGATAAAATCTGGTTTGCTTTAACTCGCTTAATCCAAACATGGCTTCTATCTCCTTCCTACTCATTTGGGGTAATTTGTAAACCAAGATTGTCTCTATTAATTGTAGTAATTGCTGTTGTTGACGCTGTGAGTTAATTTCTTGTTTGGTTCTGTCGATTAACTCTTTACCTTGTGCGATCGCCTGATCTTCGTTAGCAATGATTAATTTAATCGTAGCAATACCAATGGGTAGCGACGTAGATTCACCTAATTCATCCAGATAAATCCGCCTAACTCGCTGACTGGTAAAGAACTCGCGGTAATGTTTAATACTACCTGTGTCTATGCTTCTGGTTGGGTATAGCACCACAGCACCCCAGTCATTTTGGGGTTGATTTTGGCGGAGATACAAACATATTTCCGCAAACAGTCGCGAATAAATTTCACCATCGGCTTGAAATTGCACTTCCACAAAATAAATTGGGTTTTCTACTGTTTGTATAGGTAGAAAAACACCGTCAAGTCTGAAGGACGTTTGTTTAACTTCAACTGAGGAAAATTGATAGCTATTAGCTTCTTCAGGAGAATTACCAATGAGTTCAAAGAAGATACTAGGGAATTGTTGAAATAGGCGATAAAAAATGCTGTCTGTTTTCATAAATATGGAATTTTTAACGCAGAGGGGCGCTAAGGTTAACGCAAAGGTACGCTGAGGTTAGAGAAAACTTAAATCCTTACCTTTGCGCCTCTGCGCCTAACGCACTTCGTGCTTCGCTTGCGCTGGTGCGTGACACTCTCTTATATTTTAAGGTGTCCAAAGACTAATGACGGTTTGACCTTGTTTTTCCTTCTCCGCTAATTCTAAATTCAAAGTTAGCAGTTTTTCTAAAATATCATCTTTAGCTTTAAAATTATAGGATTGGATTACCAATTTATCTAACTGTTCATGCAGTTTATAAAGTTGGCTGCTGGGTTCGTTAAATAATTTATTATATAGTGTGGTGATTCCCCACTGTTTCGACTCCATTTGTTCAGTGCGGTATTGATGAATTTCTTCCGCTTTGGCGCGAATTTGTTGGACTAATTTAGCATCGGGGTTTTGGGGAAAAGGAAAGGTTTCAAAGCAGGTATTATGAGTGTAGGCGATATCTGCTTTTAAAGTTGATTTTTGCGCGTGCATCCAGGTACGATGGATGTTAGATGAAAGAATCCCCAGGATATAGAAATCATCGGTGGCTATCACAACAGATTTATCCCCAGGTAGCCAATTTAAAGGTGCTGGGATAAATATAGCCCATTTAGAAACTCTGGGTACAGTGAAGTACAAAGACAAAGATGAAATTGCTGTTCTCATGGCTGGTCTTTTTTCGCCATATTTCCACCAATTCATTCTTGTAACATTTCTACGGTTATTCTCTCTTTGTGGTTTAACAGTTTCTTTAATACAGCACTTCCGTCTGTTATGAGGTACACTTAATTAAGATATAAATACT